>NZ_CFDJES010000012.1:0-1557 GCF_983723665.1 Cobetia sp.
TTCTTTCTCCAGACTCAAGGACGCGCCAGGCGCAATGCGGCTCAAATCGATCAAGCTGGTCGGCTTCAAATCCTTCGTCGATCCGGTCACCGTGCCCTTCGACAGCAACATGACGGCGATTCTCGGCCCCAACGGCTGCGGGAAATCGAACGTCATCGATGCTGTGCGCTGGGTGATGGGCGAGTCCAGCGCCAAGAATCTGCGCGGCGAGTCGATGACGGACGTCATCTTCAATGGCTCCACCGGGCGCAAGCCGGTGGGGCAGGCCTCCATCGAGCTGACCTTCGACAATGCCGATGGCAGTCTCGGGGGCGCCTGGTCCGAGTACGCCGAGATCGCCGTCAAGCGTCTGGTGACGCGCGATGGCCAGTCCGGCTACTTCCTCAATGGCCAGAAATGTCGCCGGCGTGATATCGCCGACGTCTTCCTCGGCACCGGCCTCGGGCCGCGCTCCTACTCCATCATCGGTCAGGGCATGATCTCGCAGCTGATCGAGGCGCGCCCGGATGACCTGCGCAGCACCCTCGAGGAAGCCGCGGGCATCTCCAAGTACAAGGAGCGCCGCCGCGAGACCGAGAACCGCATGAAGCGCACCCAGGAGAACATGGAGCGCCTGGATGACCTGCGTGAGGAGCTCGACAAGCAGCTCGAGCGCCTCAAGCGTCAGGCCGAGGCCGCCAAGCGCTATCAGACCCTCAAACAGGACGAATATCGCCTCAAGGGCGAGCTGGCCGTGTTGCGTCGGCGGGGCCTGCGTGCGCAGCAGCGCGAGCAGCAGTCACGCGTCGCGGAGCTGGAAACCGGTGTCGAGCGCGAGATTCTCGGGCAGCGTCAGTGCGAGAGCCAGCTGGAAGAGCAGCGCTATCAGCACGACGAGCTGGCGGGAGAGCTGGAAACCCATCAGGCCGCCTTCTATGAGACCGGCGCCCAGATCGCGCGCCTCGAGCAGAGTCTCGAGCACGCTCGCACCCGTGAGCAGCAGCTGGCGGCGGATCTCGAGATGGCCAGGCGTGAGCTGAGCGATATCCAGCGCGTCGAGGGCGAGGACGGCGAGCGCCTCGAGATGATCGATGCGCGCCTGGAAGACATCGCCCCGGAACTCGAGCTGGCCCGCGAGACCCTCGAAGGGCTCGAGCTGTCATTGGAGGAGGCCGAAGAGCGCCGCCAGGACAGTCAGAGCGAGTGGGAGCGCTTCAGTCAGGCCGACAACGAATCCCAGCGTGGCGCCGAGCGGGCCCAGAGCGAGATCCAGCAGCTCGAGAATGCCATCGTCGACGCCGAGCGCCAGCGCGAACGCCGTCGCCAGCAGCTGGCGGAGCTGCCGGATGTCGCCGAGTTGCGTGAAGCCCGCGAGGTGCTGCGCGAGCAGCTCGATGAATTGTCGCTCAGTGGCGAATCGCTGGAGTCGCGCCGCGAGCAGGCCAGTGAAGCCCGTGAGCAGGCCCAGGCTGATCGTCTGGCGCTGGATGGAGAGCGCGATCAGCTGCGCCAGCGTCGCAACGTCTTGCAGGGCGAGAAGGCCTCGCTTGAGGCACTGATCGACGCGGCGCTGCGTGA
>NZ_CFDJES010000012.1:1657-12546 GCF_983723665.1 Cobetia sp.
GTCATCGCCCAGCGGGCGCGCCTCGAGCAGGTCGTGCTGGAACTCGAGTCACTGGATGAGCGTCTCGAGGAGATCGAGGCGCGTCTGGCCGCAGCCGCCGAACAGATTGCCGGCGCCGAGCAGCAGCTCGAGCATCTGCGCGTCGAAGAGCGCGAGCTGGGCGAGCGCCAGCGTGAACTCAGTCTCAAGGAGGCCGGCATCGCCAGCCGCCTGGAGCATGTCGATGGTCGCGCTCGTGAGCTGGATGAGGAGCTCGAGCAGCTGGCGGAAACGCGCGAGACTCAGGCCCTGACGCTGGAGGAGGCGCGTGAGCGCTGGCAGCAGGCATTGGAGGCGGTCGAGAACAACGCCCAGTCGCGTGAGTCGCTGGAGCGTTCACGGCGCGAACATCAGGAGGCGCTGGCCGGGCTGCGTGCCCAGCTGGCGCCCGCGCGTGAGCAGGTCAACCGCCTCGACATGGAGCGTCAGCGCCTGACCACCGAACGTGACGGCATGCAGGGCCAGCGCATGCGAGCCGTCGAGCAACGCGAGAAGCTCGCCGAGCGCATCGAGATGCTCGAGGCCAGCCGCGAAGAAGCCTCACTGCCGCAGGAAGAAGAACGCGAAAAGCTCGAGATGCTGCTCGAGACGCGTCTGTATCAGGAAACCAAGCTCAACGCCTGTCGTGACAAGACTCATGAATTGGTCGAACAGATGCGTCAGGCGGAACAGGCGCGTCAGACTCATGAGCGCAATCTCGAGGGGATTCGTCAGCGCCTCGAGGAAGGCCGCATGCAGGTGCAGGCGCTGACCCTCAAGGGCGATGCGCAGGACGAGCAACTGGTGGAACTGGGCTATGACGAAGCGGCGATCGCGCAGCTCGAGGACGAGCTGGACCCCAATGCCACCGAATCGGCCTGGAGCCACAACCTCGAGCAGATCGGTGAGCGCATCAAGCGGCTGGGGGCCATCAACCTGGCGGCCATCGAGGAATACGACCAGCAGGCCGAGCGTCGCAACTATCTGGAAGCCCAGCATGCCGAGCTGAGCGAAGCGCTGGAGACCCTCGAGCGCGCCATCCGCAAGATTGACCAGGAAACACGGGTGCGCTTCAAGGACACCTTCGACAAGGTCAATGCCGGAATCCAGGCGCTTTTCCCCAAGATCTTCGGGGGCGGAACCGCATGGTTGACGCTGACTGGTGATGATTTGCTGGAGACGGGAGTCGCGATCATGGCGCGGCCACCGGGCAAGAAAAACTCCACCATTCACCTGCTGTCAGGCGGCGAGAAGGCACTGACGGCACTGGCGCTGGTCTTCGCCATCTTCCAGCTCAATCCGGCCCCGTTCTGCATGCTCGATGAGGTGGATGCGCCGCTGGATGATGCCAACGTCGGACGCTATGCAAGGCTGGTGAAGGAGATGTCGGAAAGCGTACAGTTCATCTATATCACCCATAACAAGATCGCCATGGAAGCGGCAGATCGGCTGATGGGTGTCACCATGCAGGAACCCGGCGTCTCGCGCCTTGTCTCTGTAGGGATAGAAGAAGCTGCCGTGCTTGCCGAAGCGTGAGGGAAAAGCCGTTCAGGAGGGCAAGGTCATCCTCCGGCGCGGTAGCCAGTGGCCGCCTTGGCGGCCTAGTTGGCAAGATCGTGTTGCATCTAGAGATCGAAAGCACTACGAGTTTGCGTCATAGTGTCAGTCAGGGATAATTGAAGGGCGATTGCGCAGGTCACCACCACAGGATTGACATTCGAAAAAATGTCCCCTTTTTCTGCAATCGCGCTATGCTGTTCACGTGCATGGTGCCCAAGCAAACAGGCTAATGACCCATGGAATTGAGAGAGTGGCTCATCTTGTTGGGGTTGGTGCTGGTCGCAATCATCGTCGTTGACGGTGTGCGCAGGCTCCAACGTCAACGTCGAGTACCCCGACTGGATCGAGCGGGTACAGAGGATTCCACCGACGATGCGGGCAATCCCGCGGTGGAAGAAGAGGAAGAACGTGACAACTGGGAGCTGCCGAACGGCGGCTACCGGGTGGTTGGCGATTCCGAGACGCATGCCGAGGACGAGGAAGATGTCGTGCTCGACAATGCTCACGGCATCAAGGCCTCGCGGGTGACTCAACCGAGTCGTCCGGCGCAGCCCATGGAGCGTCGTGAAGCGCCGGAGCGCAAGGGCTTCGGCGAGCGTGCGGCTGCCTTCGGTGCACGTGCCAGCCAGTCAATGCGCGACGTGACGGCCAGTCTGGGCGCACGGCGTGATGACGAGCACGAGCACGACGATGCGCATCGCGAGCCCGTGCTCGGCAGCGCCTCCAGTGAGCAGGCCGAGACGGCGCGCGAAGACGACTTCCATGAGAAGCCGGTGATCACCGCCGAGGACGACAGCATCAGCGTCTCCTCCACCCAGGCCGATGATCTCGAACCGATGGCCGAGATCGAGGAAGGTCAGGATGCCAGAAATGAGGCGTCCTCCGCTGGCAAGCAGGCCGATGTCGCCAGCAGTGCTTCCCAGCGCCAGGAGCCTTCACTGGAAGCGGCCGCCGCGCCTGCTGCCGATGCCACAGCGCCCGAGGATGATCGTCATCCGCTGGTGCTGCGTGCCGAACGCAATCAGGTCGATGACCAGCTCGCACGTGACACCCTGGCCGATGCCAGTGAAGTCATCATCATCTCGGTGATGGCGCGCGGCGATGAAGGCTTCAGTGGTGAAGACGTGCTGGGCATCTCGCTGGCCTGTGGTCTGCGTCATTCCGAGATGGGGCTGTTCCTGCGCCACGAGGAAGATGATGACGACAGCCCGCTGCAGTTCGCGATGGCCAACGTGGTCAAGCCGGGCATCTTCAAGCCGGCCGAGATGGTGGACAGCCAGCTGGATGGCGTCACCTTCCTGATGCCGCTGCCGGGCGCGGACGACACCTCTGCCGCCTTCGAGACCATGGTCGAGATCGCCATGCTGCTGGTGCGTCGTCTGGGTGGTGAGCTGAAAGACGAGAACCACAGCGTGATGACGGCCCAGACCATCGAGTTCAAGCGCCAGCAGGTGCACGAGTTCGAGCGTCGCAATCGTCTGCATCGCTACCAGGCCAACTGATCGACTCCCAGCCATTCTCTGAGTCGACCAGTCATGCCAGAACGCCAACGGCGACCTTCGGGTCGCCGTTGGCGTTTGCGTGTCCTGCCGACCTCTTGCAGCCTCTGACGGTCCCTGCCAGCCCCTGACTGTCGCCCTGAGTGCTTGAATGTGTGGCCTGTCGATCACATTGAGTACAATGGCAGCATCAAGGCGACCCCTCTGCCTGCAAGTCTTTGCAAGCCCTTGCAAGTGCATCAGGTCGGAGGGGTCGCCACCCGTTTTCAGGTCGCTCAGCGCTGCCTTCTGGCAGTGCTGGCGAGCCACTGTTTCGAGTGAGTGTCATGTCAGCCCAGGATGATCTGTTTTCGGCGCCTGCCGATGAACCCAACGCCTCGAGCGCTTCCCGCTCCGCTGCACCGGCCGCGGTGGAAGGCGTGCCTGCCAAGGTGATGGAGGAGGTCGCGCAGCTGCATCGCGAGCTGCTCGAGGCCAGCCACCGCTATTACGTGCTGGATGATCCGACGCTGACCGATGCCGACTACGACACGCGCCTGCGCCGTCTCGAGGCGCTGGAAGCCGAATATCCCCAGCTGATCAGCTCGGAATCGCCCACCCAGCGCGTCGGAGCCGCACCGGCCAGCGGCTTCGAGGAAGTGCAGCATGCGGTGCCGATGCTGTCGCTCAACAACGCCTTCGATGACGATGAGCTGCGTGCCTTCGTGCAACGTGCGGCGAAAACGCTGGAGCTGGGAGACGCTCAGGACGCGGGTGATGAGCTGAGCTTCTGCTGCGAGCCCAAGCTCGATGGCCTGGCCGTGTCGCTCATCTACGAGAATGGCGTACTGGTGCAGGGCGTGACGCGCGGCGATGGCCGCACCGGCGAAGGCATCACCACCAATCTGCGCACCATCCGCTCGATTCCGCTCAAGCTGCGGGGTGATGATCTGCCGGAGCTGCTGGAAGTGCGCGGTGAGGTCTACATGAGCCACGCTGGCTTCGAGGCGCTGAACGCGCGCGGCCGCGACGAGGATGGCAAGGTGTTCGCCAACCCGCGCAATGCCGCCGCCGGTAGCCTGCGCCAGCTGGATTCCAACATCGCCGCCTCGCGTCCGCTGGAATTCTGCGCCTATCAGGTCGCGCGGGTGGATGATGCGCTGCTCGCCAGCGAGGCCGGCCAGAATCATTCCGGTCTGATGGCGCTGCTCAACGACTATGGCTTCCGCACCAGCCCGCAGCTTGAGGTGGTGCGCGGTGCTCAGGGTATCATCGACTACACCCGCCGCCTCGGCGAGCAGCGTGATGACCTCGATCACGACATCGATGGCGCGGTCATCAAGCTCGATGCACTGCGTCTGCAGCGTGAACTGGGCTTCGTGGCGCGCGCACCGCGCTGGGCCATCGCCTACAAGTACCCGGCGCAGGAGCAGGAAACCACCCTGGAAGGCGTCGATTTTCAGGTCGGACGCACTGGCGCGCTGACACCGGTCGCCCGGCTGGCGCCGGTGCAGGTCGCCGGTGTGGTGGTCTCCAACGCCACACTGCACAACATGGACGAGGTGGAACGTCTCGGCGTACAGATCGGTGACAGCGTCATCATTCGGCGCGCCGGCGATGTCATCCCGCAGGTGGTGCGGGTCGCCAGCGAAGGCACCAGCCGCGAAGCCATCGTGCTGCCGGACGGCTGCCCGGTGTGCGGCTCCGAGATCGAGCGCCTCGAAGGCGAGGTGGTGGCACGCTGCGCGGGCGGACTGATCTGCGCCGCGCAGCGCAAGGAAGCCCTCAAGCACTTCTCCAGCCGCAAGGCGCTGGATGTCGATGGCCTCGGTGAGAAGCTGATAGAGCAGCTGATCGAGCGTGAGCTGGTCAAGACGCCGGCGGACCTGTTCCACCTGGAAGCTGCCACCCTGGCCGAGCTGCCGCGCATGGGCGAGAAGTCCGCCGCCAATCTGGTCGCCTCGCTGGACAAGAGCCGCAACACCACCCTGGCGCGCTTCATCTATGCCCTCGGCATCCGGGAAGTCGGGGAAGCCACCGCCGCGAATCTGGCCACGCACTTCGGCACGCTTGAAGCGCTGCGCGCAGCGGATCAGGCCGCGCTGGAGGCAGTGGAAGATGTCGGCCCCATCGTCGCCGCGCATATCCATACCTTCTTCCAGCAGCCGACCAACAACGAGACGCTGGAAGCGTTGCTCGCCTGCGGCCTGAGCTGGGAAGAGGTCGAGATCGGTGAGCGCCACCAGCCGCTGGCAGGCCAGACCTGGGTGCTGACCGGCAGTCTCGACAGCATGACGCGTGATGAAGGCAAGGCGCGTCTGCAGGCGCTGGGCGCCAAGGTGGCGGGCAGTGTCTCGAAGAAGACCGCCGGTGTGGTCGCCGGCGAGGCAGCGGGCAGCAAGCTCGAGAAAGCCATGCAGCTGGGCCTCACGGTGCTGGACGAAGAGACCTTCGTGAAGCGCCTGGCCGAATGGGAATCCGGTGCTGATGCACAGCAGGACAATCCGCAAGACAGTGCGCAAGACAGCGCGGGAGAGGATGCATGAGTACGGATACGCTGAACGATGCACCGCAGGCGGCGTCACGCCCCCCTGATGATGGACAGGAGCTACCCATGAGCCAGATGCCACTTGATCAGATGGACCCGCGGGACCGCTTCATCGAGGTGCCGCAGACCATGCTGCCCGCCGATACACGGCGCGCCCTGCTGGAAGCCTTCGTCACCCGTCAGGGCTACGACACCACCGATGTCGGTGAAGGCATGGCCGGCTGGGTCGCAGAACTGGAAGGCCAGCTGTCACGCGGCAAGCTGCTGATCGTCCACGACATCGGCACCGAATCCACCGAGGTGATGACGCTGGAGCAATGGCAGTCCTTCGGTCGCCAGCTGGCGGACGACGAGGAAGAGGGCGACTGAGCCCGGCCAGCGGTCATGCTGTGTTGAGCATGCCCTGACCCTGCCCCTGACCCCGGGGTTGGAAACGACAACGCCCCTGGCACAGGCCAGGGGCGTTGTCGTTCATGAAGCGCCTGTTGTTGCACCCTTTGGTGCGCCTAGTGTCGTCTGGCGAAGCGCCGGATCATGCGAACCACATCGGCACGACCAGGCTCGAGATCAACAGGATCAAGGCCCCGCCCAGGCGCGAGGAAATCTGCGCGAAGGGCATCAGCTGCATGCGATTGGCCGCCGAGAGTACGGCGACGTCACCCGTGCCGCCCATGTTGGCCATGCACAGGCCAGCGGTGATGGCTGACTCGATGGGATAGAAGCCGACCAGCTTGCCCACCAGACCCGCACCGAAGGCGGCGCCCGCGACGACACCGAACACGATCACCACGTAGGTGATGGTGATGGCATCGATCACCTGTCCCAGATCGGTATAGGCCACGCCGATGCCGAACAGCAGCGCGAAGGTCCAGTTGCCAGCCACGAACCGGAACCATTGGGCGGCGGCCTGATTGATGTTCTCCGGTACCAGGTTGGCGCACTTGAGCACGGCGACCGCGATGATCATAAGCGCGTAGGGGTGCAGCGGAATGACCTTGCCGAGAATCTGGCTGGCGACGAAGAAGCTCAGGGCAATCACCATGCCGATGCCCAGCTGGGACAGGTCAGGCGTGCTCTTCTCTTCGCGGACATTGACGCCCGGCATCATCTGGCCGCCACCGGTCAGCGACGGGAAGCGCTTGCCAAGCCCGTTGAGCAGCCCGGCAATGATGATGGCGAAGACATTGCCCAGGGCCAGTGCCGGCACCAGGATCGAGATATAGTAGCTGGCCGGTTGCCCCAGCAGCTGCTCGTAGATCTGGCTCATCGGTACGGCGCCGGCCCCCATGCCGCCGCCCATGATGGGCAGGGCGATGACCATGACGGCATCCTTGGGCGAGAAGCCCATGACCCAGCCGACCAGCATCGCGAAGAGCGCCGCGAACAGCACCGAGCACAGCAGCGGCAGCGCGAAGCGGGCCCCGACCTTGACCAGCACGCGGGAGTCCATGCCGAGAATGCTGCCGGTGATCAGCGCCGCGATGTAGAAGTTCAGAAAGCCACCGGCCTTCATGAACTCACTGACATTCGCCGTGACCTCTTGCGGCAGCCAGCCGCTGTAGACCAGCGCTGCGGCACCGAAGATGGCGAGAATGGCACCGCCACCCAGATAGCTGTTGATGATCGGCAGGCGGTCGCCCAGAAAGCCCAGCAGCTCCCCGAGAATCATCATGACCAGCAGCGCGCCGATCATGCCGGCAGGCAGGGTGTCGGTGGCGATGGCGGCAATCAGGACCAGGAAGGACAGGGCGAAGATCGGCAGCGACATGCCGAAGATGCGCGTCTTCTGCCAGGGGGACTCTGCGGCAGGCGTGGCCGTGGCGGTCTGCGAGGAATGTGTCATGCATGCTCCTTGTCCTGCACTCTGTCATTGCAGGACCTGTTGTCATGCCCGGACGCGTTGGCGTGGCATCGCGGGATCGTTTGGGACGGGGAAGGGACATCATGTTTGCGCACTGGATGCGCGTCACAGGGAGCTTACGGTGTGGCTCCCGAGGGCCAAGTTTTGCGAATTAAAGAAAGCCTTTTGAAACTTATGAAAGCGCCGACTGCCACTCGCCCATGCGCCGGGCCGAATGGCCATGCCACCAAGGGGGCACATGGCTTGTCCGGCGTGTTGCGACATTCTCAACCCGGGCTGAGCGCGCTGACCTCATTGCTCGCCGCCGGCATGGTGATCGTCAGCCTGCTGGTCGCGGCCTGGCTCTTCAGTGCCCAGCTGGAGCGGACCCAGCGCGAGATCCAGGGCCAGCGCATTGCCGCTCTTGCCCAGCGCATCGCGCGTCTGCCCGAGGTGCGTTCTGCCCTGAGCGAGGCCAGCTCACCGCAGGCTGTGCCTCCTGTCGCGGACAGCCGCCTGGCGGCACGCATCGAGGGACTGCGTCGGGAGAATGCCGTCGACTTCATCGTGGTGATGCGCCCGGATGGCCTGCGGCTCAGTCACCCGGACCCCGCACGCATCGGGCAGCCCTTCCAGGGTGGCGACGAACAGCGTGCGCTTGCCGGCGCCTCCTACCTCTCCGAATCCCGCGGCACGCTCGGCGAAAGCCTGCGCAGCTTCGTTCCGGTCATGGCGAATGCGTCCAAGAGCGATGAGCGCGCCGTCGTCGGTGCGGTGGCCATCGGTATCACGCTGGACTCCCTGGGGCGGCGTCTGGCCGATGAGAAGCGCCAGCTGCTGCTCGGACTGGGTGTGTTGATGCTGTTCGGCACGCTGGGCGCACTGGGACTTGCGCGCTATCTGCGCAGACAGCTCAAGGGACTGGAGCCGGCGGCCATCGCGCGCCTGGTGGAGGAGCATCAGGCGGTGCTGGCCAGCCTGGAAGAGGGCATCATCGTGGTCGATCCCGAGGGGCGGATCACGCTGGTGAATGCCGCGGCGCGCGAGTTGTTGGGGGCCTTGCCGACGCTGGGCGAGCGCCTTGATGACTGGTTGCCCGACACCGGCATGCGTGAGTGCCTTGTCGCGCGCCAGCCGGTGAGCGAGCAGGAGGAGACCCGTCTGCGCCAGGTGACCCATGGCGGGCGGCGATTGCTGGTGCGTTGCCAGCGGGTGCATGATGGCGAGCTGCTGATGGGCGGCGTGCTGGTACTGCGCGAGCACGACCGCATGCAGCGCCTCGCCGAGGAGCTGACCGGCGTCCGCCGCCAGGCGGAGTCACTGCGTGCCGCGCGTCATGAGTTCCGCAATCGGCTGCATGTGTTGTCGGGCCTGACACAGATGCAGGACCTCGCCGGTCTGCGCGATTATCTTGCGTTGCTGGTGGAGCGGGAGTTGCCGGCGGATGCCGCGGCCGCCGAGCGCATCGCGGACCCTCTGCTGGCAGGCCTTCTGATCGGCAAGCACAGCGAGGCTCGCGAGCGTGGCATCACGCTGACGGTCGAGTTGGAGATCGAATGCCATCATGGCCGCTGCGCTGAGTGGGGAATGTCACAGGACGATGGCGCTCAGGCCGAATTTCCGGTGCTGGAGCGTAGCTTGAGTCATGATCTGGTCAGCGTGATCGGCAATCTGCTCGACAATGCCTTCGAAGCGCTGGAGGAGGTGGGCGCTGACGCTCACGCCCCGTCTGTGACCCTGGGGTTGATGCTGGAATCACTGGACCCGTCGACAGAGGCGCAGTTGTCGATCAGCGTGGCGGACAACGGCCCCGGCATGCCGACGGAGCTGAGGCAGACGGCACGCATGGCGGGGGTGAGCAGTCATGGGGAAGGCCGCGGGCTGGGCCTGTCGCTGGTGCAGGAGATCGTGACCGTGCGCGAGGGCGAATGGCACCTCTATGCGCCCTCGGGCGGCGGTACCCTGGTCGAGCTGACCCTGCCTTGCCGACTGCTGACTGGCGCGGCGCCCTGATAGGGGGCCACGCATCACGGGATGGCGTTGCGGCCGGAACTTGCACAATAAAGGAGCCAGAGCGCATGCGTGTGCTGATAGTCGAAGACGACCCCATGGTCATGCGTCTCAATGTCGAATACCTCAGTCGCATCGACGGCATGCGCCTGGTGGCCCAGTGCGAGGATGTCGCGACGGCACTCGACGTGCTGGCGCAGGAAGCGGTGGACCTGGTGCTGCTGGATGTCTACCTGCGCAGCCGCAGCGGGCTGGAAGTGTTGCGATGGCTGAGGCGCCACGCCGCCCCCGATATCCAGGTGATCCTGATCACCGCCGCCAGTGAGGCGGACACGGTGCGCAGCGCACATGCGCTCGGGGTGTGCGATTACCTGGTCAAACCCTTCAGCTTCGCCCGTTTTCAGCAGGCGTTGGCACTGGCGCGTCGCGGCCGCCAGCAGCTGGAGAGCCTCGAGGGTGAAGTCAGCCAGCAACAACTGGACCAGCTCTTCGGCGTGCAGGGGCTGGTCAGCGGCGCTGCGGGCGCGGTACCCGAGGGGCGCCTGCCCAAGGGCGTGACGGCGGCATCACTTGCCTTGGTGGCCAGTGCCATCCAGGCGCTGCCGCGCGAGGAAGGCAGCTTCACCAGTGAGGCGTTGCTGCCTGCCACCGGCATGTCGCGAGTGACCATCCGCAAGTACCTGCGCCATCTCGCGGCCTGCGGCATGCTCAGCGAGGCCTTCCACTACGGACAGATCGGCCGGCCATCCTTCACCTATCAGGTCATCGACCGTCAGGCCCTGTCCAGACAGTGCCGTCAGGCCTGAGTGATACCGACCTCTCAGCGCCGCTGGACGATATCGCGGATCAGGCGGCGTCCCGGATGCAGGTGCTCGGCCAGTTCGCGTTCCAGCGGCAGCGGCTCGCCGCACAGTTGCGAGGCGATCAGCTCAGCGCACAGCGGGGCGGTGGTGAAGCCGCGTGAGCCGTGTGCGGTGGAGAGCCACAGGCCGGGCAGGTGGGCGCCGCTCGACTGCGGTACGCGTTTTTTCGCATCGAAGGCCATGGCGGCGTAATCCTCACGCCATTGCGCGGCGTCCGGTGCCGGGCCGGCCAGCGGGCTCTTGTCCGGGCTGGCGGCGCGCCAGGCGACGCGTCCCTGCCAGTCATCGTCTTCCAGCCTGATGCCACGCGCCTGCTCCCAGGCGGCGACGAAGGCGGGCAGGGCGCTGCGCAGCTCCGCGACATTGGCGGCGTGGTCCGCCGCGCGGACCGCCTCATCCTCATCGCGCGGGGCGAAGGTCGCGCCGAAGCTGAGGGTCACGCTGCCATCGGCGTGGCGCTGATAGGGCGAGACATAGCCACCGGCGCACACCACGCTGTCGAGCGCGGGCAGGTGCGCGGCGTGTTCCGGCGCTACCGTGATCTCGCTGACCTGGCCGCGAATCGGCTGCAG
>NZ_CFDJES010000012.1:12646-37580 GCF_983723665.1 Cobetia sp.
TGGCAGAGCGCGCTGGGGCGCACCCAGCCCGCGACCGGATAGAAGAGGCCGTCGAAGGCGATCTCGCTGCCGGCGATCCGACTGGCCTCACTGGCGCTGACCGGCCTGAGCAGCGCCTCGGGCAGCGGGTGATTGTCGAGGAAGCGTTGCTGGCGCTTGCGCTCACGCTCGCTGGTGGCCAGCTGCAGCACGCCGCTGGCGGACCACAGGGTCTGCTCGGGGTCGAGGCTTGCCAGCCAGCGCCGGCTGTACTGCAGCGCGGCCAGCTGGAAGCGACTGGCGGGGTTGGTCTCGGCGGCCAGCTTGACGTAGAGCGCGCCCTGGCGATTGCCGGAGGCACGCGCGCCGGGGGCTTCGGCATCGATCAGCGTGACCTTCACGCCGCGCCGCGCCAGCGCCTCGGCGCAGCTGGTGCCGGCGATACCGGCGCCGAGTACCGCGACATGCGTCTCGCGAGCGATAGGCGCTGGCTGCGGAGCCTGAGTCCAGGGCTGCTCACGACGCAGCGGATGAAGGGCGCCACGCACCGCGTGCTCTTTCATGGGGGCATGGCCGGACGCGGGTGAGGCATCAAGCCCCATCAGTTCGGCGCGCGCGGCGGCGGTCGGCTCGTCCAGCTCGCCGCAGATCATCTCGCGCTTCATGCCGTGGCCGGGCACCTTGCGCCACACGAAGCCTGCCGCGCGCAGGCCACGCCGCACGAAGCCCGCGGCGGTGAAGGTGGCGAAGGTCGCCGTGGGGCGCGAGACACCCGCCATGGCCGCGAACAGCTCGGGTGACCACATCTGCGGGTTCTTCGACGGCGAGAAGCCATCGAGGAACCAGGCATCCACGCCACCTTCCAGGCGCGACAGGCGCTCCACCGCATCGCCGAAGTGCAGGTCCAGGGTGATGCGCTCATCCAGCCACAGGCGGTGCACGCCGAGGACGGCAGCGGGCCATTGAGCGACCAGCGGCTTCGCCAGTGAGGCGAGATCCGGCCAGGCGGACAGTGCCCGCTCGAGATCCGCGGCGCGCATCGGGTGCTTTTCCACCGAGACGACATGCAGGCGCGCCTCGGCGGGTGCCGTTGCCAGAAAGCGCTGGGCGGCGCACAGGATGTTGAGGCCGGTGCCGAAGCCGGTCTCGCCGATCACGAAGGGGCGCGCTTCCCGCCAGTCACGGAAGCGCTCGCTCAGCCGGTTGCTGTCGAGGAAGACGTGCACGGTCTCGGCGCGGCCATCGTGGATCGAGAAGTACACATCGCCGTAATCGGTGGCCTGTGGCGCGGTGTCGTCCCACTCGAGCTGTGCCTCCTCCAATGCCGCCAGTGGTGCCAGTGGCACGTCCGGCACTACGCCGGGCGCCGTGACCGGCTCGATCGCGCTCGGTGGCGTTGTGGCAGGCTTGCGTGCCGCGGTGGCCGGGGCTTGCTGCGGCGAAGTCTTCCGGGCTGACGAGGCGGCCTGATCAGGAGCTGACTGGCCGGGAGCGGGCTGGCGGGGGGAGGAAGGGTGGTCGTTCACGGGCATTCCTGGCAGGAGGTCGAGCGGGAGAGCAGCACAGCGAGACAGCGGCAGAGCAAGGCCTGCAACGCAGACGACGGACAGCCAGGCTGTCCGTCGTCTGTGAGAAACCGCCGGTCAGATGACCGGTCGGGTGCCGGGCTAGGGCAGGGTCTGCTTGAAGGGCTTCACTTCGGCGCTTTCATAGACACCGGCGATGACGAAGGGATCGGCATCGGCCCACTTCTGGGCGTCTTCGAGGGAATCGAACTCGGCGATGATGACGCTGCCGCTGAAGCCGGCTTCGCCCGGAGCTTCGCTGTCGATGGCCGGGTTGGGGCCGGCGATGACCAGACGACCGGCGGCGTGCAGCGCCTCCAGACGTGCCAGATGCGGCGGACGCGCCGCCATGCGTGCTTCGAGGCTACCTTCGACGTCCTGACAGACAATGGAGTAGAGCATCACGAATCATCCTTTTGAGAATTGGTCGAGGAAGCGTTCTCTTCCTGAGGGGCCTGCACCATGTGACGGGACAGGTAGACGCCCTGAACGATGACGAACAGCAGTGTCAGACCGAGCATGCCGAACAGCTTGAAGTCGACCCAGATGTCTTCCGAATAGTGACTGAAGACGTAGATGTTGAGGCCGCCCATGGCGAGGAAGAATACCACCCAGGCTAGATTGAGGCGGTGCCAGATGGGGCGCGGCAGCTGAATCGCCTTTTCCATCATGCGCTCCACCAGCGGCTTGCCACCGAACAGCGGCGACAGCAGGAAGGCGACGGCGAACAGCCAGTTGACCACGGTGGGCTTCCACTGGATGAAGGAGCTGTTGCCGAACAGCACGGTCGCGCCACCCAGAACGACGACCAGCGCCAGGGTGACCAGCTGCATCTTCTCGACGCGCTTGTGGCGCCAATAGATGTACAGCACCTGCGCGAGGGTCGCGGGAATCAACACGGCGGTAGCCATGATCATGTCGCCAGTCATCTTGTAGACGGCGAAGAAGATCACGATCGGCAGAAAGTCGAGCAACATCTTCATGGGTAATGCGCACTCCTGAACACGACGACGCAGCCGTCGGGAAGGCAAGGGCCTGTGCGAGTGGTATCCTGTCTGACACCAGCGGCGCACCCCTGCCTGCATGTGCTCATTCTGCCGCCATTGCTGCCTGCTGACAAAGCCCCTGTGTGTCCGGGCTCGCATCGCAGCCAATACTGCCCGACGTCTGGCCCGCTGGATCGCCTGCATCTCAGGCATCGCGTGGCACAGACGTTCATCCCGAGAGGTTCCCCGTGTCCGACGTTCTGTCCGACTCTTCGCCGATTTCCGCATCCCGCAAGCCGATCGAGTTTCGCCCGCTGCCGGAGCGCTTCGATTCCGATATCGAGGTGCCGGACATCGACCTGCACATGCACTCCACCGCCTCCGATGGCGGCATGGCACCGACAGAGCTGGTGGCACTGGCCGCGCGGCGCGGTCTGTCACGCATGTCACTGACCGATCACGACAGCATGGAAGGCATCTTCGAGGCCCAGCAGGCCGCCCGCGCCGAGGGAATCTCGTTGCTGCCCGGCTGTGAGCTGTCGGTCCGCTGGCGCAACCAGACCATCCACATCGTGGCGTTGATGCCCGAGGGCGCCGGCGATGCACTGAGTGCCGGCCTCAAGCAGCAGCACGAGGCGCGTGAGCGACGCAGCCACGAGATCGCCACGCGCATGGAAAAGCTCGGGCTCGAGAATGCCTTCGAGCGCGCCCGGGAACAGGCCACGCTGAGTGGCTCAGGCGACCGCCCGCTGTCACGCCCGGATTTCGCCCGCGCGCTGGTCGAGGCCGGGATTGCACGCAACCTGCAGGACGCCTTCAAGCGGCACCTGGGCGCAGGCCAGAAAGGTGACGTCAAGGCGCACTGGCCGGAGATGGAAGAGGCGGTGGGCTGGGTGCGTGCCGATGGTGGCATCGCCGTGATGGCGCACCCGATGCGCTACAAGCTGACGCGCACCAAGCGTGGCGAGCTGCTGCGTGACTTCATTGCCGCCGGCGGTGAAGGCGCGGAGCTGGTCAGCGGCTTCCAGAATATCGATCGCGCGCGTGACCTGGCGCGTCAGCTCGATGAGCTGGGTCTCTACGCCTCCGTCGGCAGTGACTTCCACTTCCCCGGCGGCCCGCTGGCGCCCGGCAGCATGAGTCCGCCGCCCCGCACCAAGGTGCCGCCCGTGTGGTGTCATCCGCGCATCGCGCCCTTTTTTGCGGCCGACGCTGCCTCCATGTGATATCAAGAGATCACCGTGACGCCAGTCCGCCTGCCGGGCTGGCGCCCAGACGCAAGGAGCACCGCATGGGACAGTTCTTCCAGATTCATCCCGAAAATCCCCAGAAACGCCTCATCGATCAGGCCGTCGCCATCATCCAGCAGGGTGGCGTGATTGCCTATCCGACCGACTCCGGCTACGCGCTGGGCTGTCATCTGGGCGAGAAGAAGGCCATCGAGCGCATCAAGCGCCTGCGTCAGCTGGACGACAAGCACAACTTCACCCTGGTGTGTTCTGACCTGTCGGAAATCGGCACCTACGCCAAGGTCGACAACGCCATCTTCCGCCTGCTCAAGAGTCACACGCCGGGCGCCTATACCTTCATCCTGCAGGCGACTTCCGAAGTGCCGCGCCTGCTGCTGCATCCCAAGCGTCGCTCCATCGGCGTGCGCGTGCCGGACCACGCCATCACCCACGCCCTGCTGGAAACCCATCGCGAACCGCTGATGAGCGTGACGCTGATCCCGCCGGGCGAGGAGTTGCCGATGACGGACGCCGAAGAGATTCGCGAGCGCTTCGGACACGCGCTGGATCTGGTCATCGACGGTGGCGCCTGCAGCTTCGAGACCACCAGTGTGGTGGACCTGCGCGAGCTGCCGCCGGTGATCGTGCGCGAAGGGCGCGGCGATATCTCGAGCTTCACGGAGTGATCGCGACAGCGTAGCGCTTCACGGCGCTGACATCGCCTTGCCATACGAAGACGCCCCCGGACCTTGCGGTCGCGGGGGCGTTGTCATTTCCGAGGCGTTGTCATTTCCGAGGCGTTGTCGTGTGCTGAGTGATTCTCGGCTTCGTCAGCTGCGGTCGTGGTCGGGAGGCCCGCTATCGGGAGGCCCGCTATCGGGAGGTTCTGGCTGATCGTCCGATGGGGTTTCTGCGTCAGGCGCAGATTCGGGCTCCGGTTCTGTCTCAGGCTCAGGCTCCGGTTCTGGCTCGCGCGGGTCGCGGGTGTCCTCGTCCAGCCAGGTGCCGCAGAACTTGCAGTACTTGGCGTTGCGATCATGGCCCTCACGACCACAGCCCGGGCAGGCTTCGTCGCTGGTCTGCTGCATGCGCAGGCCGTTGAGAACCTCGGCCGAGAACACCCCGGTGGGCACGGCGAGAATCGAGTAGCCGAGAATCATCATCAGCGCCGAGATGAACTGCCCCAGCGGCGTGATGGGCGCGATGTCGCCATAGCCCACCGTCGTCAGCGTCACCACGCCCCAGTAGAGCGCCTTGGGGATGGAGGTGAAGCCGGCCTCGGGCGGCTCGATCAGATAGATCAGAGCGCCGAACACCGTGACGATGCTGAGCACGGTGATGAAGAACAGCAGGATCTTGCGCCGGCTGCGCGTCATGGCCTCGACCAGCATGCGGCCCTCGCCGACGAAGGCCATCAGGCGCAACACGCGGAACAGGCGCAGCACACGCAGCACGCGTACCACCAGCAGGGCCTGGGCGCCCGGAATCAGCAGCGACAGCCAGGTGGGCGCGATCGACAGCAGGTCGAGCACGCCGTAGAAGCCCTTGGCCCAGGTGCCGGGATGCTTCAGGCAGTAGAGGCGGACGGCGTATTCCAGCGTGAAGATGATCGTGAAGCCCCACTCCATGATGCGGAACAGCTCGCCGTATTGCGCATTCAGCGAGGGCACGCTGTCGAGCATCACCACGGCGACACTGGCGAAGATCATCAGGATCAGGCCGATATCGAAGGCCTTGGCCGCCTTGGTGTCGGATTCGAAGATCCAATGGAACAGCCGCGCGCGCAGGCGGCCCGTCGCGGGCTCGTAGTCGCTGGGGTGCGAGGGTGTCGCTGGGGGGCTTTGCGGCGTGCTGCCATATTCATTGGCAGGGCCCTGGCGTTCAGGCATGCAGGCTTCCTTGACGGGCGTGACGACGCCGGATGAATGTCAGGGCGTATCGGGGATGTCTCAGTGTGTGACCTTCAGTGACTGCCCGGCCGTTGTCCATCAGCCAGTGGTCTAGCGCCTGGCGGCTGGGCAGTCAGTGTCGTGCCGAGAGTCAGCCGCGCAGCGTCGCGAGCAGTGACAGGCTGTGTTGGCCGAAGTCGCGAGTCGCCCAGTCCTGTGAGGCGTCGCCGTCGCTGCTTTCCAGCGCCTCGACCAGCGCCACCGCATGGATATGGCCGGGATGCTGGCTGGCGGCCAGCCGTGATGCAAGGGCCGACAGGGCGGCCAACGCATGCGCGTGCCACCTGAGGTCGTCTTTCGCCTGACGGTCGGCGTGGGCATCGAGTGCATCGATGGCGGCGGACAGCAGCGCGCCGGGGTCAGCGGTATCCAACGTCTTCTCATGCCATTCGCCATCCCGCAGCGCCGCGCCGCGCTTGGCCTTGCTGGCATCCGCCGGGCGCAGTGCCAGGCGGCTGGCCAGTGAATCCGCCAGCTGCCAGAGCACGCCTTCTCTCACCTCGGGGGCGAGTTCTTCGCCGCCGGTCAGCTCGAGCTCGATCTCCTGGATGGCCACTTCGCGACCACTGGCCTTCACCGCGCCCAGGTCCAGCGCCATCTCGACGCCGACGGTGACCTGCTCGTCGCTCACATTCGCGTCGCTGCGTGTCGCCTTGACGTCGATCTGCCAGGCATGACGCTCGAAATCGGTGCTGAAGCTGGGCGCGAGTGCACTCAGCAGCTGCTCGCGGGCGCCGTCTTCCAGCGCCTGCAAGGGCGGCAGGTCACGCAGGCCGTCGAGGTCGAGGCCGGTCTGGCCCTCGGGCAGCTCCCACTCCCATTCGCCGCGAGAATGCAGTCCGCCATGGCTCTCGCCGCTGGTCTTGAGCGTCTGGCGCAGGGCGCCCGTGCTGTCGGCATCCTCACCGCTCTGGCGCAGACGCAGCGCCATGCGCGCGCGCTCCAGCGCATGCTCGGGGGTGTCGAAGTAGGTGTTGGCCAGCCAGCGCCGCCTGGGGATGACCGTTGCCAGTTCTGCAATGCTCGCCAGTGTCTCCAGGATGGCATCGCGATCAATGACGGGTTGAGACAGTGCCAGTTTGAGTTCGATTTCTTGCGCCATGATGGGCACTCCCTGTACGGATGAAAGAAGACAGATGCTGACGGATGAGGATGACAGCGGCGCCAGGACCGCAGAGCCTCCGGCAAGCGTGGTGCATGGTGGTGAAGGCTCGTGTGTCTCATGCTCGCGCCTGGCCCGCGGCAAGGCAAGCACGGGGAGGGCGGAAGGGCATGCCGGATATCGGCCTGTCGGCAGAATCACACTTATATGACAGCATGATGACATTGAAGTGACAGCAATTGCCTGTCGTCACGTCCTTGGTTATATTACGAACAGTGGATAAAGCCAGCGACCACGGGTCCTGCCGCTACATGACAATCTCTCTTCTGGAATCCTTCGTGTTCCCCCGTACTGCCGCTGTTGTTGCGTAAATGACAACAGCATGGCGGTATCATGACGTTACGATGAAAGTTATGTGATCGTCACAAAGGCTTTGCTACACTCCGCGCGTCAATCCTTAACGCCGACGGCCACTATGGTAACGACCAACCCTTTCTCTTCGATGTTCGGGCGCTCGCCTTTCAAGGCGCTGCACACCCACATCATCAAGACCGACGAGTGCGCCCAGCACTTGCTGACCTTCTTCGACGCCTGCGAGCAGGGTGATTGGGAGCAGGCAGCCAGCATCCGCAAGACCATCAGTGGTCTGGAGCGTGAAGCGGACGAGTTGAAGACGCAGCTGCGTCTCAACCTGCCCAACTCGCTGTTCCTGCCGGTCTCGCGCTCCGACCTTCTCGAGCTGATCCATGTCCAGGATTCCATCGCGAATGTCACCAAGGACATCGCCGGGATCATGCTGGGTCGTCATATGCAGATACCCACCGCACTGGTGCCCGCCATGCGTGAGTATCTCAAGACTGCGGTCGAATCGGTCTGCCAGGCGCGTCGTGCGTTGGGTGAACTGGAAGACCTCGTCGAGTCCGGTTTCGGGCGCAACATGAGCGAGCTGGTCGACAAGCTGATCAACGAGCTGCATGAGCTCGAGAAACAGTCCGACGAACAGCAGATCGCCATCCGCCAGACCCTGTTCTCGCTGGAAGCCAGTCTCCCGCCCGTCGATGTGATCTTCCTCTACAAGATCATCGATTGGGTCGGCGATGTGGCTGACCAAGCGGAAAAGGTCGGTACCCGACTGCAGATCCTGATGGCGCGCTGAGCGCCATCAGGACGTCCTGCCATCTGTCCAAGAGTCTTCTATGTCCATCATTGCTCAATACGGCGATGTGCTCGTCATTCTTGCCTGTCTGTTCGGTTTCTTCATGGCATGGGGTGTGGGTGCGAATGACGTCGCCAATGCCATGGGAACCTCGGTAGGTTCCAAGGCGATCACCATCAAGCAGGCGATCATCATCGCCGTGATCTTCGAATTCCTCGGTGCCTGGCTTGCCGGTGGTGAGGTGACTGACACCATCCGCAAGGGCATCATCGACCCGTCACTGCTGATCGAGAATCCGCAGTTCCTGGTCTACGGCATGCTGGCCTCGCTGCTGGCCGCCGGTATCTGGCTGCTGATCGCTTCCATGAAGGGCTGGCCGGTCTCGACCACCCACTCCATCGTCGGCGCCATCGTCGGCTTCTCCGCTGCGGGTCTGGGCGTGGATGCCGTCGAATGGACCAAGGTCGGTCAGATCGCGGCCTCCTGGCTGGTCTCGCCGCTGCTGGCGGGCTCCATCGCCTTCGTGCTGTTCAAGTCCGTGCAGACGCTGATCTTCGACAACGAAGACCCGTTCGCGGCCGCCAAGCGCTACGTGCCGATGTACATGTTCCTGGTCGGCTTCATCATCTCGATGGTGACCATGGTCAAGGGCCTCAAGCATGTCGGCCTGCACCTGAGCTTCGAATCCAGCCTGCTGCTGGCCGTCGTCATCGGCGCCATCGTGATGGGTATCGGCGTGCTGATGGAGCGCAAGGTCGCGCGTTCACGCCTCAAGGAGAAGAATCGCGCCACCGGTGACGACTTCGACTTCAGCGGCGTCGAGAAGGTATTCGGCCTGCTGATGATGTTCACCGCCTGTGCGATGGCCTTCGCCCACGGCTCCAACGACGTGGCCAATGCGGTCGGTCCGCTGGCGGCCATCATCAGCGTCGTCGACTCTGCCGGTCAGATCGGCGCCAAGGCGAGCATGCCGTGGTGGGTCCTCGTGCTGGGTGGCGGCGGTATCGTCGTCGGCCTGGTCACCTATGGTCGTCGCGTCATCGCAACCGTCGGCACCGGCATTACCGAGCTGACGCCGTCACGCGGCTTCGCGGCCACGCTGGCCGCCGCCTCGACCGTCGTGCTGGCCTCCGGTACCGGCCTGCCGATCTCCACCACCCACACCCTGGTCGGTGCGGTGCTGGGGGTGGGTCTGGCGCGCGGCATGGCAGCGCTCAACCTGCGCGTGATCGGCACCATCGTGATGTCCTGGCTGATCACTCTGCCGGCCGGCGCGATCCTGTCGATCCTGTTCTTCTTCATGTTCAAGGGCATGTTCGGCTAAGCCGACGCATGATCCAGAGCTGAATTGGAAAAACGAGAAAGGCGACCTTCGGGTCGCCTTTCTCGTGTCTGACACATGGATGTCAGGGGGCACCGCTCGCCGTGCAGGCTGCGGCGCTGATATGATGATTCATGGGCATGCCTGACATGCCATTTTCCCTCTCTCCTGCCCGGAGCTGGCTCTTGAACACGCGTTTCCCCTTCGCGGACTGGTTTCGCAACTCCTCTCCCTATATCAATGCCCATCGCGGCCGTACCTTCGTCATTCTGATCGAGGGCGATGCCCTGTCCTCGTCACGACGAACGCAGTTGATACAGGATCTGGCGTTGCTGCATACCCTCGGCGTGAAGCTGGTGGTGGTGTTCGGGGTGCGCCCGCAGGTGGCCGAGGCGTTGCAGGCTGCCGGTATCGAGGCGGACCGCCATCAGGGCCGCTGGGTGGTGACGCGCGAGATTCTCGGCCATCTGGAGCAGCAGGTCGCCACGCTGCGTCTGCGTCTTGAGGCCAGTCTGTCCCAGGGGCTGCCCAATACGCCGCTGCATGGCGTGGAGCTCTCTGCCGTCTCCGGCAATCTGGTGATGGCCAAGCCGCTGGGGGTGCGTCATGGCGTCGACTTCCTGCATGGTGGCGAGGTGCGCCGGGTGCGCAGCGAGGCGATCCAGGGGCTGCTCTCGCAGCAGGCCATCGTCGTGCTGCCACCGCTGGGCTATTCCAGCACCGGCGAGGTGTTCGATCTGGACGCCGCTGAGGTCGCCGAACACGCCGCCGTGGCGCTGGCCGCTGACAAGCTGATCCTGCTTGGCGAAGGGGAGGGCCTGTTCGGCGAAGATGGTGAGCTGCTGCGTCAGCTCAATCCGGAGGAAGCCGCGCTGATGGCGCCGCCCCGCGATGACGACAGCGAGCTGTCGCGCCATCTGGCCGCTGCCTGTGGCGCCGCACGTCGCGGCGTCGGGCGCACTCACCTGTTGAGCTGGCGCGACCGTGATGCCCTGCTGGGCGAGCTGTTCACCCGTGACGGCATCGGCACCATGATCACGCGTCAGGGCTATGAGCAGCTGCGCAAGGCGCGCCTCGAGGATGTCGGTGGCCTGCTGGCGCTGCTGGGGCCGCTGGAGCAGCGTGGCATCCTGGTGGCCCGCTCGCGGGAGCGTCTCGAACATGAGATCGACGACTATGTGGTGTTGGAGCGCGATGGCATGGTCATCGGGTGTGCGGCACTGCACCTCAGCCGTGACGCCGCCATGGGCGAGCTGGCCTGCGTGGCCGTGCATGATGACTATCGCCGCGGACAGCGCGGCGAGCAGCTGCTGGCCGAGATCGAGCTGCGCGCGCGTCGCGCCGGCGTCGAGCGTCTGTATGCGCTGACGACCCATACCGTCCACTGGTTCATCGAGCACGGTTTCGTGTCGGCTGGCCTGCAAGACCTGCCGCCCATGCGTCGCGAGGCCTACAACTCGGCGCGCAACTCCAAGGTATTGCTCAAGTCGCTCTAGTCACACCTCGCTTGCCTGCCAGTGTGAATCGCCCAGAGAACACCCGCTGATGACCTTCCTCGATGAGGGCTGATCAGCGGGTGTTCTTGCGTAGGTGTCGCAGTTTTCCCCCACCCCTTGCGGGATTGTCTTGCAAAGGAGACGTTTCAAGGCATTGATTCAAAAGGGAAAAATAGCATGCCCCCGTATATGTGTTGGCAAATCGCGACGAATCGGCCAGTAAAACACGACTCTGTGTGCCGTCCTGGGCAACATTGGCATGCCTGTCGTCGTTATCGTAATTTCAAGTCATTGTTTTGTAATGTGTTTTCGCGTTTATGGCACGCCTTTGGCAATAGGTACCGTGAGCAAGAGATATGAGGTGCATCACCGGCCCTTTCTCTGGCCTTCCAGCGATGACGGTACTCACTACCCTGTGCGCTCCGTGATCGCTGACAGGCCAAGCGTCTGCTCCACGCGATGTGTGACTTCAGGTTGCGATGAGACAGGTACGGCCCCTGGTGGGCATGGACAGTATCTTGAGGGCAAGGACGCCCGGGCAAGGATGCCCGAAACCGATGCGGTAGCCGGAGAGATTGGCTGCCGTCATCCCCGAATTGACGATCGAGGCGAGCAAGTCGGCAAGCCATCCGACTCGATCATCCACATTGCGATGTGTTGCCCCCTGCTTCACATCCGATAGGGAGCGCGGACGCTGTCCGGCGTGAACGTCAACTGACCTGGAACGACCACTAGGTGACGTTCTTTTCTCCCGGGACTGACAGGCAGACCACCTGTCAGACCCGCCAATCACGTAGTGCCTCTGGTCTCCAGGTACCAGAGGCACCACGTGATGACTGACCCTTCAGTTCCCTGCGTACTTGGGGCCGGCTATGCCGGCCCTCTTTTTTTGTGCGTCTAGCGCTGAATGGCCAACAATTTCATGCGAAACGTTGCCAATGGGGCGGTTTGTCTCGTGGCGGCGTAATGATTTGAATAAGAGTCATATTTATTAACGAACTGGCAACCGCGATGGACGCTGGTGAACTCTGGTATTCTAGGAAGACGTGATTCGATGATGACCACCCCTTTCTTGCATAGAGTTCTTTCCATGGCCTCCACAGTGTCACGACGCTGGCGTCCCCGCTCGCTGCCGCAGCTGGTTCTGATGGCATTTCTGGTGGTGATGCTGCCGATTGCCGTGCTCATGTTTCAAGCAGGGCAGGCGCTGTCGGAGTTGTCGGAACTGGCGGATGTCAGTGCCCGCCAGGCCGTCGACCAGACCCGCCGCGCCCGCACGCTGACCAATCTCGCCGTCGAGATGGAGCGTAGCGCCCGCCAGTACGCCGTGCTGGAAAATCCCGATCTGATGAAGATCTACGCCGACAAGGCCAACAGCTTCCGCACCTTGCTGGATGAGCAGGCGCGCCTGTTGGGCGAGGGTGACCCCCGCGTCAGCGAGTTGAAGGCGACGCTGTCACAGCTCGAGCGCATGCCCGAGATGAGCGTCGACCAGGTCAGTCGCCATCTGGAAGACTTCGGGCCCTTCTCGATCCAGGCCAGCGGCCTGCTCAACTCCACGCGTGAACTCGTCGATGCGCGTATCGAAGGCATCCGCGCCCGCGCCTCCCAGGTCAAGAATCAGCTGTGGTGGCAGACCGCCGCGCTGGTCTCCATCAGTCTGCTGTTGATGCTGTTCTTCACCTGGCTGATCATCCGTCCCATCCGGCAGCTGGAGCGCCGCATCAATGGCCTGGGCAGCGGCACCGACAGCGAGCGACCCATCGTCATCAAGGGGCCGGCGGAGCTGGTGCAGCTGGGCGAGCGCCTCAACTGGCTGTCGACGCGTCTTGATGAGCTCGAGGAGCAGAAGCAGCAGTTCCTGCGTCACATGTCGCATGAGCTCAAGACCCCGCTGGCCAGCATCCGTGAAGGCACCGGCCTGCTGATCGACGAGGTCGCCGGGCCGCTGAGTCCGCACCAGACCGAGATTCTTGGCCTGCTGGATGACTCCAGCAAGGAATTGCAGAAGCTGATCGAGCAACTCCTCGACTACAATCTGCTGCAGCACAATCAGGGCCTCGAACAGAGCCGCTTCGATGTGCATGAAGTGTTCAAGGAAGTGCTGGCAAAACATCGCCTGGCACTGGAAAAGAAAGGCATGCGCGTGCATCTTCCGCCTGCCAGCCTCAGTTGGGAGGCGGACAGGCCGCGTACCGGGCGTATTCTCGACAACCTGATCTCCAATGCCATCGCCTACGGCGAAGACAGCGGTGACCTGTGGTTGAGAGCCCGCAAGGAGCGTCGCAAGCTGATCATCGAAGTCGCCAACAGCGGTGAACCCATCGCCGCCCAGGACCGTGACCACCTGTTCAAGCCCTTCTATCAGGGCGCGGTGAAGCGCAAGGGCCCGCTCAAGGGCTCGGGCATCGGTCTCTCGGTCGCCGCTGACAGCGCCCGCGCCCAATTTGGTCAATTGGCGCTGGTGGATGACCCCAAGGCGGATGTCTGCTTCCGGCTGACATTGTCGACACCGAGTCGCTCGCTGACGTCAGGGGAAGGCAGCGAGCATGAACCGCAGGCAGACAGGGATGCCGCCGGAGCGGATCAGCAGTCCACACCACATGAAATGGCGTCATTGAACGCCATCAAGCACGCAAGGAACTGAAGTGATGAAGGGTCAACGACTACTGATGCGCCTGGCTGCAGGCGTGTTGCTCAGTACGCTTAGCGCCTGTGGCGCCCTGACCAATATCACCATGCCGGGCAGCGAGCCGGAAGTGGTCAGCCCGAGTGTGCGGGAGAGCTGCTATGGCGCCGGCGACCTGCCGGACTTCACCGGCGAGGACTGCCTGCTGGATGAATGGGTCGCCTTCGCGCTGCAGGCCCAGCGTGGCAACAGCGGCTGGCGTGAAAGCACCCTGTTGCAGCTGGAAGGCAACCGCCACGACCGTCGCCTCGCGCGTGCCATCGTGCTCAGCTGGGGCGATGAATCGGACTGGGAGCTGGCCTCCGACCTCTACAAGGCGGACCTGCCCACCGCCCCGAGCCGCCTGCAGCCGCTGCTTCGTCAGTGGCTCAATGGCCTCGAGGAGCGTCGCGGTCTGATCGCCGAGCGTGACAAGAATGACGGTGCCCGTCGCAAGCTCAGCGCCGAGAACGCCCAGCTGACCAAGAAGCTGGAAGCCTTGACGGCCATCGAAGAATCAATCAATTCGCGCCGCCAGAGCACGCCCTGAGCCATCAGAGGCAGACTCTGGCCACGACCCTGTCACTCAATCCCCGCGATTGCATGACGCAAGACTGTGCGGCCCCGACGTCGATGTCCCAGGCCCTCGGGTGTCGCAAGGAGAGTTAGTGTGAAATACGCACAAGCGCATATTCTGCTCGTCGATGATGATGCGAGCCTGCTCAAGCTGCTCGGCATGCGTCTCGAAAGCCGTGGCTTCAAGGTCACGACGGCCAGCAGTGGCCGCGAGGCGCTCAGCCGTCTCGAAGCCGCACGTCCAGACCTGGTCCTGTCCGACCTGCGCATGGATGAAATGGATGGCATGGCCCTGTTCGGTGAGCTGCAGAAGCGTCAGCCGGGCATGCCGGTCATCCTGCTGACCGCACACGGCTCCATCCCTGATGCCGTCAGTGCTACCCGTCAAGGCGTGTTCAGCTTCCTGACCAAGCCGGTCGACAAGGACGAGCTGTTCGCCGCCATCGATGAGGCGCTGGCCCAGGCGCCGCCCGTAAAGGAGGGTGACGATGCCTGGCGCGCTGGCATCATCACTCGCTCCCCGCAGATGGAGCAGATTCTCGAGCAGGCGCGCATGGTAGCGGCATCCGATGTCAGCGTGCTGGTCACCGGCCCGTCCGGTTCGGGCAAGGAGCTGATGGCCAAGGCCATCCACAACGCCAGCCCGCGCGCCTCGCGTCCCTTCGTCGCCATCAACTGTGGCGCGCTGCCGGAGCAGCTGCTGGAAAGCGAGCTGTTCGGTCACGCCAAGGGCTCGTTCACCGGCGCGGTCAGCGCCCACCAGGGCCTGTTCCAGGCGGCGGACGGCGGCACCCTGTTCCTCGACGAGATCGGCGACATGCCGCTGGCGCTGCAGGTCAAGCTGCTGCGTGCCCTGCAGGAACGTCAGATCCGCCCGCTGGGCTCCACCACCTCGGTGCCCATCGACGTGCGCATCATCTCCGCCACGCACCGCAATCTCGACAAGGCGATGCATGACGGCGACTTCCGCGAAGACCTCTACTACCGCCTCAACGTGGTCAATCTGAAGCTGCCCGCCCTGCGCGAGCGTGCCGAGGATGTGCCGCTGCTGGCCAAGTATCTGATCAGTCAGGCCGCCGCGCGCCACAAGCCGTTCGTGAAGGGCTTCTCGCCGGAAGCGCTCAACCTGCTGGCCTCCAGTGCCTGGCCGGGCAACGTGCGTCAGCTGGTCAACGTGGTCGAGCAGTGTGTCGCGCTCACCAGCTCCTCGATGATTCCGGAAGCGCTGGTCTCCCAGGCGCTGGCCGCGGAAGAGAACGCCTTGCCGTCCTTCTCCGAGGCACGTGCCGGTTTCGAGCGCAGCTACCTGATCAAGGTGCTGAAGATCACCGAAGGCAACGTGACCCAGGCGGCGCGTATCGCCGGGCGTAACCGCACCGACTTCTACAAGCTGCTGGGACGTCATGATCTGGAGCCGGGCGTGTTCAAGCCGGGTGCCGAGCAGGGTCCGCCTGATTTTTGATCTAGCGCGCCCGGAGCTGCGCGAAGGGCGTAAGGTCAGAAGCGATCCAACGCGTCCGAAGCCACGCGAAAGGCATGAGGTCAAAAGCGGCCCGGCGCCGTGCAGAAGATCAGGGTCAAAAGCGATCCAGCGCGTCCGAAGCCGCGCGAAGGGCGAAAGGTCAAAAGCGATCCAGCGCACCACTTCTTGCAAGCTCACGCGCGTAAAGCGTGAGATCACAAGCGGCTGGGTGTGTCGGACGTGAAGCGCCCATGAAAAAGCCCCGTTACCGGTTCAGGTAGCGGGGCTTTTTTCGTCTTGGTCTCGTCATGCCGAGGCAAGATAGGGCTCAGGGGCGCGGCTTGTAGCGGCGTTTGACCTCGACGGCGAGGCGGCCTTCGCCGAGGCGGATCGAGAGCATCTCGCCGGGCTGGGTCTGGTGGGCGGCGCGAATCACCTTGCTGTCGCCGGGGGCTTGCGTCTGGCTGGTGCCGACGCGCTCGACGATGGCGTAGCCACGGTTGAGCACATTGAGCGGGCTGACCGCATTCAGCGCGCGCATCGCGCCTTCCAGGCGCTCACGATCAGCGGCCAGGCGACGTGGCAGAGCGTTGTTGAGGCGCGGGGTCAACATCGCCAGTTGCTGACGATGGCGCTGGATGTCGCGCGCGGGGCTGGCCTGCTGTAGGCGGCGGGTCAGCTGATCGGCCTTCTGCTGCTCACTGGTCATGCGCATGCGCACTGCGGTGTGCAGGCGGCGTTCCAGCTCGCGGGCACGCTGGCGCTGGGTTTCCAGCTCACGGGCCGGATGACGCAGGCGCGAACGGGCGTGATCCAGACGCTGCGCCGCCTGATCGAGACGGGCCCGCTGCGCGCGCCACAGACGCTGCTTGAGGCCGGTCAGTTGCTGCACCTGGGCGCGTTGGTCCGGGTACAGCGCCTCGGCTGCAGCGGAGGGCGTCGGCGCGCGCAGGTCGGCGGCCAGTTCCGCCAGGGTGGTGTCGGTCTCGTGGCCGATGGCGGCGACGACAGGCAGGCGCGAGTGGAAGATGGCACGCGCCAGATGCTGGTCATTGAAGGCCCACAGGTCTTCCAGGCTGCCGCCGCCACGCGTGATCAGCAGCGCATCACAGTCGCTGTCGCGATTGGCCATCGCCACCGCGCGAATCAGTTGCGGCACCGCCTGCGGCCCCTGCACGGCGACTGGCAACACGCTCAGATGCGCCTGCGGCCAACGCTTGCGCGTCACCGCGATCACATCCTGCAGCGCAGCGCCGGTCGCGGAGGTGATCACGCCCAGATGGCGCGGCGGATGGGGCAGGGCGCGCTGATTGGCGAACACGCCCTCGGCCGCCAGTTGCTCCCTCAGGCGTGCCAGTCGCGCCAGCCACTCCCCCAGCCCCGCCTGCTGCAACGCCTCGACGATCAGCTGATAGTCGCCACGCGCCTCGAACAGCGACACCTTGGCGCGTACCCGCACCCGATCACCGTCCTTGGGCTTCTCGCGCAGAAACTGGGCACGGCTCTTGAACAGCGCACAGCGCACCTGGGCGTTGTCATCCTTGAGCGTGAAGTAGCAGTGGCCGGAGCGCGGCTGCGAAAAGCCCGAGATCTCCCCCTCGATCCAGAGCTCCCCCAGGCCTCGCTCCAGCAGGCCCTTGGCCTCGCGGTTGAGCTGGGTCACGCTGATGGCGTTGGCGGCAGACGAGGTTTCGAACACGCGACATTCCTTGTGCTGGAGCTGACGGGGAGCTCGTGTCAGGGCGACTATTGAAGCTGGTGAAGAGAACAAGACAATGATGCCACAGGCGAGAAGCGAGAGACGATCCAAAGCGTCCCATGCGCTGCGCTGGGCGGCACCCAGTGAGGCTCGGCTCTGGCAAGGTGACTCACCGCCCGCCAGCCCGCAGGCCGCGCCATCCGTGGCTTTAGTTGACCAGATGGTTAGTGTCGCCGGGACGTGAAGTTGCGAGTTTGATAGCCTGCGACGTTTGTCTCGGGCGGGGCGAATGGGTTATCATGGGTGATTACCTCGCAGCAACCGCTAGAACCGTAGTCATGGCGCCTGTCCATCGGGCCCTGCACTGCGGCTTTCGCGCATCCCTCATAAACTGCTACTGGGCGTTCGACATGCTACGTATAGCGCAAGAAGCTCTGACGTTTGATGACGTTCTTCTCGTCCCCGGCTACTCCGAGGTCCTCCCCAAGGACGTCAGCCTGAGATCACGTCTCACACGCGACATCAGCGTCAATATCCCGCTTATCTCCTCTGCGATGGATACCGTCACCGAAGCTCGCCTGGCCATCGCCATGGCGCAGGAAGGTGGTGTCGGCATCATCCACAAGAGCATGAGCATCGCCCAGCAGGCCGCGGAAGTCCGCAAGGTCAAGAAGCACGAAAGCGTCATCGTGCGTGACCCGGTCACTGTCAGCCCGAAGGCCAAGATCCAGGATCTGCTGGCAATGTCCGAGGAGCATGGCTACTCCGGCTTCCCGGTGGTCGAGGGTGAATACCTGGTCGGCATCGTGACCGGTCGCGACATGCGCTTCCAGCCTGACTTCAGCGATACCGTCGCCGGCATCATGACCGGCCGCGAGAAGCTGGTCACCGTGCTGGAAGGCACGCCGCTGGACCAGATCAAGGCCAAGCTGCAGGAAAGCCGCATCGAGAAGATGCCGATCGTCGATGACGAATTCCGCCTGCGCGGCCTCGTCACCGTTCGCGACATCGAGAAGGTCAAGACCTACCCGAACGCGGCGAAGGACAGCAACGGCAGCCTGCTGGTCGGCGCCGCCGTCGGCACCGGCCCGGAAACCCCGGACCGCGTCGCTGCACTGGCCGAAGCCGGCGTTGACGTCATCGTCGTCGACACCGCTCACGGTCACTCCAAGGGCGTGATCGACCGCGTCGCCTGGGTCAAGGAGCACCACCCGAAGATTCAGGTCATCGGTGGCAACATCGCGACCGCTGAAGCCGCCATCGCCCTGGCAGAAGCCGGCGCAGACGGCGTCAAGGTCGGCATCGGCCCGGGTTCCATCTGCACCACGCGTATCGTCGCCGGTGTCGGTGTGCCGCAGATGAGCGCCGTCGCCAACGTCGCGGCCGCCATGGCCAAGTACGACGTGCCGGTCATCGCCGATGGCGGTATCCGTTTCTCCGGTGACATCGCCAAGGCCATCGCCGCAGGCGCCAGCATCGTCATGATCGGCGGTCTGCTCGCCGGGACGGAAGAAGCCCCGGGCGAAGTCGAGCTGTTCCAGGGTCGTACCTACAAGGCGTATCGCGGCATGGGTTCCATGGGCGCCATGTCCCAGACCCAGGGTTCCAGCGACCGTTACTTCCAGGACAAGAATGCCGGCGTCGAGAAGCTGGTACCGGAAGGCATCGAAGGCCGCGTGCCCTACAAGGGCATGATGAGCGCCATCGTGCACCAGCTGATGGGCGGCCTGCGTGCCTCCATGGGCTACACCGGTAGCCAGACCATCGAAGAGATGCGCACCGTGCCGCAATTCGTGCAGATCACCGGTGCCGGCTTCGCCGAATCCCACGTCCACGACGTGCAGATCACCAAGGAAGCGCCCAACTATCGGCGCGACTGATACATAGCGAAGCGCGACGCAAAGCGGGAGCCCAACACGGGTTCCCGCTTTGCTTGGGTCGAACGAACTTTCGGTATCGGCTACCCTCGACGCCAGATTGTTTCGGCCCTGCGCTCCCTCGCAGCTCCGAAGCGGGTCTCACGACTCCCCAATGAGAGACTGAAGATGCAAGACATCCATTCCCACAAGATCCTGATCCTCGATTTCGGTTCCCAGTACACACAGCTGATCGCGCGTCGCGTGCGTGAGCTGGGCGTGTTCTCCGAGGTGCGTGCCTTCGACATCACCGAAGAAGAGATCCGCGAGTACAACCCCAACGGCATCATCCTGGCCGGTGGCCCGGAATCCGTCACCGAGCTGGACTCGCCGCGTGCGCCTGAGTGCGTGTTCGAGATGGGTCTGCCGGTGTTCGGCATCTGTTACGGCATGCAGACCATGGCCGAGCAGCTCGGCGGCAAGGTCGAAGGCTCCAACGTGCGCGAATTTGGCTATGCCCAGATTCGTGTCGATGGTGAGTCCGCGCTGTTCAAGGACATCAAGGACCACCTGGACGACGAAGGCCGCCCGCTGCTCGACGTCTGGATGAGTCACGGTGACAAGGTCGCGAAAGTCCCGGAGACCTTCACCGTCACCGCCTCCACCCCGAGCTGCCCGATCGCCGCCATGGCGTGGGAAGAGAAGCAGTTCTATGGCGTGCAGTTCCACCCGGAAGTCACCCACACCCTGCAGGGCCAGCGCATCCTCGAGCACTTCGTGATCGAGATCTGCCAGTCCGAGCGTCTGTGGACTCCGGCCAAGATCATCGAAGACCTCACGGATCGCGTTCGCGCTCAGGTCGGTGACCGCAAGGTGCTGCTCGGCCTGTCCGGTGGTGTCGACTCCTCCGTGGTCGCGGCGCTGCTGCACAAGGCCATCGGCGACCAGCTGACCTGCGTCTTCGTCGACAACGGCCTGCTGCGCAAGAATGAAGGCGACCAGGTCATGGAAACCTTCTCTCGCCACATGGGCGTGAAGGTCATCCGTGTTGACGCTGAAGACCTCTTCCTCGGCAAGCTGGCTGGCGTCAGCGATCCGGAAGCCAAGCGCAAGGCCATCGGCAACACCTTCATCGAAGTGTTCGATGCCGAAGCCGCCAAGCTCAAGGATGTCGACTTCCTCGCCCAGGGCACCATCTACCCGGACGTGATCGAATCCGCCGCCAGCAAGACCGGCAAGTCCCACGTCATCAAGTCCCACCACAATGTCGGCGGCCTGCCGGACGACATGAAGATGGAACTGGTCGAGCCGCTGCGCGAACTGTTCAAGGACGAAGTCCGCAAGGTCGGCCTCGAACTCGGCCTGCCCTACGACATGGTCTACCGTCACCCCTTCCCGGGGCCGGGTCTGGGCGTGCGTATCCTCGGTGAAGTGAAGAAGGAATACGCGGATATCCTGCGTGAAGCCGACGCCATCTTCATCGAAGAACTGCACAACTTCGACTGGTACCACAAGACCAGCCAGGCGTTCGCCGTCTTCCTGCCGGTCAAGTCCGTCGGCGTCGTCGGCGATGGCCGCCGTTACGAGTGGGTCATCGGCATCCGTGCCGTCGAGACCGTCGACTTCATGACGGCCCGCTGGGCGCACCTGCCGTATGAGCTGCTGGAGAAGGTCTCCAACCGCATCATCAACGAGCTGGAGCACGTCTCGCGCGTCACCTATGACGTCAGCAGCAAGCCGCCGGCCACCATCGAGTGGGAATGATCGTCTGACGATCCCCCCTCGCTGAGCTGACGCAGCGTTCTGTCGAGACGGTCTCTTGAATTGATCGAGACGAGAACGCAGCAAGCAAAAAGCCCTTCTGGCCATTGGCCGGAAGGGCTTTTTTTGTGGGCACGATTCAGGAAACGCTTACCGCCTCGTTTACTCCAGCTCGGCTCACTCCTGCTTGGCTGGCGCCTGCCTGGCCTTGCGCAGATCGAGCCGTATGCCGTGGGCGGAGTGGAAGTAGCCGAAGTTCGCCATCCTGCGTGCTTCGCCGTCCGGTGTCTGCCATTCGACTTCGGCGTGGTGGTTGCACAGCTCTGGACACTGCCCGAAGATGGAAGCCATCGCCGACAGAATGGAGGTATTCCAAAACAGGTTGGCCGGGCGTGCTATAAGGACATGACGAAATCAGTCGATCAAATCGACAAAATGAGACGCTGGCCGTTTGGCCGACGTAAGTAGTTAGAAAGCATACAGGACGGTGATGGTGCACCGGCCCGCATTTTCACATACATCAAACCGATTATGGTGAAGCTGTAAATTGTTTCTAAATAGAAACTGGTTTGTATTATTTCTGTAACCCCGCGGCTATTAATTAAAATAGTTAATGAAAAGCAAGGCCTTCTTCGAATTGATATTCTTCAGTATGTGTTAAATTGAGTATAATTAATCACGCAAATCACGGGCCACTATGAGAACTGAGCAAGAAATTTTTAATGAACTAGAGGTAATTGCTGCCCAAGAAGGTTTCTGGGAAGTTATAGCCTTTTTCTGTTGGAAAGACACTTTTATTCATTTGTCTGGTGAAAAGTTGGACGCTGAAGCCTTCGCACAGACATTTGATAGAACTCGTTTATCCAGAACTGAGATTTCAACACTCTTTGGTTTAGCGTGTAAGAGAGGATTCAGCGATAATCAACTGAGCTCAGATGAATTAAAAGAAAGAGCAGAACATGTCTGGCGTCTTCTCGATGAATTACATCATAGTTTTTATCCACCACTAGACTTTGTTACCTTGTCTGAAAAAATTGGTTCCAATGATGGTAATGATATCCCTGATTTTGGTGAGTTCATGCGTGAACTAGACCCAAACAGAGATAAAAATCACTTTATGCGAGAAGCTATTTTTTACGGAGGGGATGGGGTTTTTAAGCATCAATATAGAGATTTAGCCAAGCGTAGATATTCTCTTGATGAGGATTGGATTGAGGCAAATAAAGGGTTCAAAATCTCTCAAGCAGTTGATGTTATTTCGGCTATAGAACAAATTCAACTAGAAAAATACAATCAGTTAGCCTCTTCAGCAAAAAGCTGGCCATTGCCATACCACTTGCCTATATTCATTTTTACTACCTCTGAAGTTGTAACACGAAGTGATTTAGGCGAAGAGGTTGTCGAGGCTGTGATCGCAGCTTTATCAGCCAAGCCTGAAGAAGGAATGAAGTGCTTTAAATCTGTGGATGATTTTAATCATAGGAATGCGTTTCCTATAATAAAAATTGGTGAAGACACCTTCGTCAGTTTTCAAGCCTACAGTTTATGGGGAGCTCTTTATGAAAGCCCATTCTTTTGGTTTAACGAAGACAAAGCTTACAAGTCTATTGCAAGCAAACACAGAGGTGCTTTTACTGAGGATTTTACCGCTGAACGCCTAGCTTTAGTATTTGGCAAAGAGAATGTATTAACCAATATCGATATCTTTGATGGTAAAGGCAAAGCTGGCGAAATTGACGTTTTAGTCACATTTGGTCGTTTCGCGATAGTAGTGCAAGCCAAGTCCAAGAAGCTCACTATTGAAGCTCGTAAAGGTAAAAGTCAGCAACTTGAAGATGATTTTAAGAAAGCGATACAAGACGCCTATGACCAAGCTGACTTGTGTAGTCAACTATTGCAAAAAGAAGGCTATATTTTTAAAGACGAATTTGGCAAAGAAGTTAATATTCAATCAGATTTCAAGACGATATTTCCTGTTTGTATCGTATCAGATCACTTCCCAGCTCTTGCTGCCCAAGCTCGGCACTTTCTGAAATATAAAACAACCAATGCAATAAAACACCCTTATGTGATGGATGTGTTTTTAATGGATATGATTACAGAAATGTTGCCATCTCCTCTTTGGGTTATCGACTATCTTAATAAACGGAGTGACTATGGTGATTCAATTCTTTCTAATCATGAACTAGTAATTCTTTCAACTTACATTAAGCAAAACTTATACTTTGAGGAAGATCCAGCGCTAGTTATGCTTGACGATGATATTTCCACAGATCTTGAATTAGCCATGCTAGCCAGAAGAGATGGTCATGATGGACCAAAAACCCCTGAAGGTTTTCTCACATTTCATAGAAAGTCTCATGTTGGAAAGATTATCAATGATATTGAGTTTTCGGCAGATTATTATCTTCAGAAGCTAGGGTTACACCTCCTATCTATGAGTGGTGATAGTATCGATCTACTCAATATAGCAATTTCAAAGATGATTGCTCAATTTAAAAAAGATCATCATCACCATGATATATCTCTTCCCTTGTTAGAGGAGAAAACTGGTTTAACTGTCCATTGCAATGAAGATGACAATGGTACTGCCTATAAAAGACTGGTTACACATTGTGAGAAGCGAAGATACACATGCAAAGCAGAATCTTGGGTTGGATGTTGTTTTAGCCCAACTAAAGCTAAGCTCCGATTTTCTTCATACCACGAAGGCAAGTGGAGCCAATCAGATGAAATGGATAGGTTAGTTGCGGATCTAAAGCCTATTTCACCAGAGCATCACATAGAAGACGTAAGAAAAATTTCCTTTGGTAAGCAGCCGCAGATAGAAGGTAGAAAAGTTGGAAGAAATGAACCTTGCCCATGCGGCAGTGGTAAGAAATATAAACGATGCTGTATATCTTAATTATGATTTAGTAGTAAAAATCCAGTCGTTTGTTAGCCTCGCATTCATCGCGAGGCTTAGTCGTATTAAATCTGCTTATTGATTGAAAGAGTATATAAAGTCCATCTTGGGGAAAAGTGTATTTTGGGTTTTAGTAACAAGAGTCAATACCGCTTACTTTGATTCGATATTTAGGTTGCGTTCTTTAGGTTGCGTTATTTGGTTGAAGATTTGCTCGGTAATACCGGAGTGTTACTTGGAGTTTTTTGTTGTCACCTCGACGTTGATCTGGTTTGCCAGTAGACTTGTCTATTGATGATGGTCTTGGTTTCAAATCCATGATTTGACCCTTTTATTTAAGAAGGTTAATCTTGGCTGTATAATTTTTGTGCAGTATTGATGGCTTTCAAGATGTGTATGAAAATTAATACAAAAATATTCCCAAGGTCTATTGCTGGTAACTCATGATTTGGTGCGTTTTAAAAATGTACTGCGACAAGTTGGAAGTACAAGATGGATAGAATTACCTCGGGACCACGAATGCTTACTGTTGAAGAGAGGCAAGAGCTTCGTCGTGACATGGCAGAATCGTCAGCTTGGGCCAAAGCTGAACTAAAACGTCGACGAGCTGGAAATAATCAAAAAAATTTTGAGCATGGTATAGATGATGGTATCGAGAAAGGTGGCCTTTCTAACTAGCTGTTATTTCGATGTATTTTCTGCTCATTGATGTTCGAGTGGGAATGATCGCCTGACGATCACCCCTCGCTGAGCTGACGCAGCGTTTCGTCCTGACGGTCTCTTGAACTGATCGAGACGAGAACGCAGCAAGCAAAAAGCCCTTCTGGCCATTGGCCGGAAGGGCTTTTTTGTGGGCGCGATTCAGGAAACGCTTACCGCCTTGTTTACTCCAGCTCGGCTCATTCCTGCTTGGCTGGCGCCTGCCTGGCCTTGCTCAGGTCGAGCCGGACACCGTGGGCGGAGTGGAAGAAGCCGAAGTCGGCCATCAGGCGGGTGTCGCCTGCGGGAGTTTGCCATTCGACTTCGGCGCGGTGATTGCGGACTTCGTGCATCACGGCGTCGTATTTCAGCAGCAGTGAGTCCGGTTCGGCTTCCTCGGTCTTCACATCCCATTGTGTGACGACCAGCAGGTAGTCGCCGAGTTGTGGCTGATAGGTAGAGGTGAGATGCGCCTCGGTGAGCGTCAGCGGCAGCGCGTCGCCGTCCTTGGAGAGCGCCAAGTGC
>NZ_CFDJES010000013.1:0-2597 GCF_983723665.1 Cobetia sp.
GCGCCCTTGTCAGCGGAAGTCGCCAGCAAGGCATAGGCCTTGAGCGCGGCGGAGACACGACGGTTGCGCTGGATGCTCGGCTTCCAGGCATCCTTGCCACGGGCATCCATCGCTTCACGGCGCTCATGCAGCTCACTGTCGCTCAGCTTGACGTTGATGGTGCGGTTCGGGATGTCGATCAGGATGGTGTCGCCATGCTCGACCAGACCGATGGCACCGCCCGCCGCCGCTTCCGGAGACGCGTGGCCGATGGACAGGCCCGAGGTACCGCCGGAAAAACGACCGTCGGTGAGCAGCGCACACGCCTTGCCCAGCCCCTTGGACTTGAGATAGGACGTCGGGTAGAGCATTTCCTGCATGCCCGGACCGCCCTTCGGCCCTTCGTAGCGGATGATCACGACGTCGCCTTCCTTGACCTTGTCGGCCAGGATGTCTTCCACCGCCTGATCCTGGGACTCACAGACGTAGGCACGGCCTTCGAAGACCAGGATGGAGTCATCGACACCAGCGGTCTTCACCACGCAACCATCCAGTGCGATATTGCCGTACAGCACGGCCAGGCCGCCCTGGGTGGAGAAGCAATGGTCGTAATCGCGGATACAGCCCTGGGCGCGATCACCATCCAGGCTCGGCCAGCGCGCGCTCTGCGAGAAGGCGGTCTGGGTCGGGATACCGCCCGGGCCGGCGCGATAGAACTCGACGACTTCATCAGTGGGCGAACGCATGATGTCCCACTCTTCCAGCGCCGCAGACAGCGAGTCGCCATAGACGGTCGGCACCGAGGTATCCAGCACGCCGGCACGATCCAGCTCGCCCAGAATCCCCATGATGCCGCCGGCACGGTGGACATCCTCGATGTGATATTTCTGGGTGTTCGGCGCCACCTTGCACATCTGCGGCACGCTGTGGGACAGCTTGTCGATGTCGGACATGGTGAAGTCGACACCGGCTTCCTGAGCGGCGGCCAGCAGGTGCAGGATGGTATTGGTCGAGCCACCCATGGCGATATCCAGCGTCATCGCGTTGGCGAAGGCGGCGCGGGAGCCGATGGCACGCGGCAACAGGTGCTCTTCGTTGCCTTCGTAGTAACGGCGCGCCAGCTCGACGATGCGATGCCCGGCGTTCTCGAACAGGCGACGACGATCGGAGTGCGTGGCCAGTACGGTGCCGTTGCCCGGCAATGCCAGACCCAGCGCTTCCATCAGGCAGTTCATGGAGTTGGCCGTGAACATGCCCGAGCAGCTGCCACAGGTCGGGCAGGCGCTGCGCTCGATCTCGGCGACCGTCTCGTCGTCGACGCTGTCATCGGCGGCGATGACCATGGCATCGACCAGATCGAGGCCGTGATCCAGCAGCTTGGTCTTGCCGGCTTCCATCGGGCCGCCGGAGACGAAGATGACCGGGATGTTGAGGCGCATGGCGGCCATCAACATCCCCGGGGTGATCTTGTCACAGTTGGAGATGCACACCAGCGCATCCGCACAGTGGGCATTCACCATGTATTCGACGCTGTCGGCGATCAGGTCACGCGACGGCAACGAATACAGCATGCCGTCGTGGCCCATGGCGATGCCATCATCGACCGCGATGGTGTTGAATTCCTTGGCGACGCCGCCGGCCTTCTCGATCTCGCGCGCGACCAGCTGCCCCATGTCCTTGAGGTGGACGTGGCCCGGCACGAACTGGGTGAAGGAGTTGGCAACGGCGATGATCGGCTTCTGGAAGTCGCCATCTTTCATGCCGGTGGCGCGCCACAGGGCGCGAGCGCCGGCCATGTTACGACCTGCGGTGGTCGTACGGGAGCGATACTCTGGCATGGTAAACCTCATTCAATGCTTGGCCGCTCTCCTGTGCGAAGAGGGACTGATTCATGGAATTGCGCCTGGCAGGATCAGGAAACTGACGCCGCCCTTCTGCGCAATCCGCTGCAGAATCACTCCGCACGGGAGCGGCTTCTGTTTTGGTCAGGCGGCGCCCCGCTCGGGGTACGCACACCTGGTGTCCAGAGGAGACGCGTACCTCTTGGGTCAACGCTGTCTGCCTAGGGTCAATTCTGTCATGTACCGGCCCCGCTTGCCTACCAGATAGCACCGCCCACGCCATCAGTAGCCCCGAAAGATACCGACAAGCACCGAAAGCGTTGAATGAAGCGGTCTCTAGCGTGGGCCTGCGGCGGGAGGCGCTGATTACACTGAAGGACGACACATCAGGCAATGCCAGACACCCCACAAGGAACAGGAGTCACCCATGGCCGGAAAATTCGTCATCACTCGGGGCAAGGACAGCAAGTTCTACTTTGCACTGAAGGCAGGCAACGGCGAGAAGATCCTGCAGAGTCAGGGCTATGCCGACAAGCGCGGCTGCCTGAACGGCGTGGAATCCGTGCGCAAGAATGCCGTCGAGGAAAAACGCTTCACCCGGGAAGTCGCCAAGGACGGACGTTTCTATTTCACCTTGCTGGCCGCCAACAGCCAGCAGATCGGTCGCAGTCAGATGTACAAGTCGGAATCCGGCCGCGACAACGGCATCGCCAGCGTCGGGCGCAATGCCGCCGAGGCGGCCGTCCTCGAGCAACTCGACACCGCCTGAGCACGAGC
>NZ_CFDJES010000013.1:2697-22609 GCF_983723665.1 Cobetia sp.
GCAATGCCGCCGAGGCGGCCGTCCTCGAGCAACTCGACACCGCCTGAGCACGAGCCAGGCTGACCAGCTCCTTTCACGACCACCCTCCCGATCGCTCTTCCAATCGCTCTCCCAGACTTTCCCGGAATCGACAGACAATCGACAAACCCAAGCACAGCAAGAAGAAAGCACAGGCAGCAGAAAGCACAGAAACGACAGAGGCCCCGCCAATTGGCGGGGCCTCTGTCGTCTTGCGGCTGACTTCGGCGCTGGTGGAGCTCAGCATCTGGCGCTCAGAGCCTGGCAATCAGAGCCTGGCAATCAGCGCTTGCCACTCAGGGCTCGCCGCTGATCACACACCACTCAATGACGCTGGGCGCTGTCACTGTCGAAGACCACACGCGAGACATCCGCGTAGCGCGCCGCGAAGTGCACGATCATGCCTTCCTTCAGGTATTCCGGCAGCTCATCGTAATCGCGCTGGTTGGCCTGCGGCAGAATCAGCTCGTAGATATCACTGCGCCGCGCCGCAATCACCTTCTCGCGGATACCGCCCACCGGCAGCACCTGACCGGTCAAGGTCAGCTCACCGGTCATCGCCAGCCCCTTGCGCGGCGCCTGATGCTTGGCCAACGACATCAGCGCCGTGGTCATGGTCACGCCGGCGCTGGGGCCGTCCTTGGGCGTCGCGCCTTCAGGCACGTGCAGGTGAATGAAGGACTCGTTGAAGAAGTCCGGCTCGGCATCGTAGGCCTCGAGATTGGCCAGGGTGTAGGAGTAGGCGATGTTGGCCGACTCCTGCATCACGTCGCCCAGCTTGCCGGTCAACTTCAAGCCACGTGTCAGGCCATGCACCCGGGTAGCTTCGATGGGCAGGGTCGCACCGCCCATGCTGGTCCAGGCAAGCCCGGTCACCACGCCTTCGCCGGCCAGGACCTTCTCGCGACGGAAGATCGGCGCACCGAGGAATTCCTCGAGGTTCTTGACCGAGACCTTCACGGTCGGAAGCTCCTCTTCCAGCAACTTCACCGCCGCCTTGCGCACGATACGGTGCAGCTGTTTCTCCAGCTGGCGCACGCCGGCCTCACGCGCATAGCCTTCGATGACCTGACGCAGCGCGGCATCACTCAGATTGATGCGCTTCTTGGGGATGTTGTCGCGGGTCAGCAGCTTCGGCCACAGGTGGTGCTTGGCGATCGCCATCTTCTCCTCGGCGATGTAGCCGGAGAGGCGAATCTGCTCCATACGGTCCAGCAGCGGGCCGGGAATGCTGTCCAGCGTATTGGCGGTACAAACGAACAGCACCTTGGAGAGATCGAGGCGTACATCGAGGTAGTGATCGAGGAAGTCGACGTTCTGCTCCGGATCCAGCACCTCGAGCAGCGCCGAGGCCGGGTCGCCCTGGAAGGACTGCCCCAGCTTGTCGATCTCATCGAGCATGATCACCGGATTCTCGACCTTGACCTCCTTGAGCGCCTGCACCAGCTTGCCGGGCATGGCGCCCACGTAGGTGCGGCGATGGCCCTTGATCTCGGACTCATCGCGCATGCCGCCGATCGAGAAGCGATAGAACTCACGACCCAGCGCCTGGGCGATGGAGCGCCCGATGGAGGTCTTGCCCACGCCGGGCGGGCCGACCAGCAGCAGGATCGAGCCGCCGACATCGCCCTTGAAGGTGCCCTCGGCCAGAAACTCGACGATGCGTGACTTCACATCATCCAGCCCATCGTGATCGCGATTGAGAACGGTGCGCGCATGCGCCAGATTGAGCTGATCGGTGGAGGTGATGCCCCACGGCAGCGAGGTCAGCCAGTCAAGATAGTTGCGCGTGGTGCCGTATTCCGGCGAGCCGGTCTCCAGCACCGACAGCTTGTCGAGCTCATCATCGATGCGCGACTGGACACGCTCCGGCACCTTGAGCTCGTCGAGACGGCCGCGGAAGGTATCGACGTCGTTCTCGCGATCATCCTTGGAGATGCCCAGCTCACGCTGGATGACCTTGAGCTGTTCGCGCAGGAAGAATTCGCGCTGATGCTTCTCCATCTGCGCGTTGACCTGCTGGGAGATCTCGGTCTGCAGCTGTGCGACCTCGATTTCCTTGCGCAGCAGGGGCAGCACCTTCTGCATGCGCTCCATCACCGGCAGCGACTCCAGCACCTCCTGCAGCTCAGCGCCCTTGGCCGAGGTGATGGCGGCGGCGAAATCAGTCAGCGGACCCGGTTCATGCGGGCTGAAGCGGTTGAGGTACTGCTTGAGCTCCTCGCCGTACAGCGGGTTGATCGGCAGCAGTTCCTTTATGCCGTTGATCATCGCCATCGCGTAGGCGCGCGCCTCATCGCTCTCGGCATCGACCGGCTCGCGCGGATAGGTGACCTCGACCAGATAGGGAGGCTTGCGCGACAGCCAGCGCGTGATGCGGAAGCGGCGCAGTCCCTGGGCGATGAACTGTACCTGGTCATCGCCGTCTTCAGGCTTGTGGACGCGTACGGCAGAGCCGATCTCGGGGAAGTGCTCGACCCCCAGCTCATCGACCTCGACATCGCCGACGAAGGCCAGACCGACAGCATGATGCGGCGTATTGCCGACCAGCTGCATGGTCTCGGCCCAACGCTGCTTGTTGATCACCAGCGGCTGGACCTGGGCCGGGAAGAACGGGCGATTGTGAATCGGCAGCAGGTAGATGCGCTCCGGCAGCTGGTCACCACTGGGCACCAGCCCACCCGAGGCGGAAGAAGAAGAAGGCTCTTGTGACTGGCTGTCATCCTCGAAGCCGGCAAGAATATCGTCGTTATCGGAAATCTCTTCGTGACGTGGCATGCAACCCTCATGAAACCAGGCCTCGGTTGAGGCGATCATCTCCCCCAATGCGGCCAGTGAGCCACTTTATCAAGGCAGGCTTGCCGCACCGGGGGCGCAACACTGCGTGTTCAGGGTGGCACCTGATGCGCCCCCTGGAAACGACAATGCCCGCCATGAGGCGGGCATTGTCGTTTCCAGCATACTGCGCGGCGCTCAGTAGATCGGGGTGCCGTTGATCTTCACGCTGTCACCGTCGATCTCGACCACGAGGTTGCGGTCGGCGGCCTGCGGAGAGACACCCGCCATCATGGCCATCATCGGCGGCACGTTGCGGAACTCGAAGCGCCCGCTCAGACGATTCAGGAAGGCCTGCTGACCCGGTACGGTCTGCAGTTCCTGGATGGTCAGATCAGTGATGTCGGCACCATCGAGAATCATCTGGCCATCACCTTGCATGTCGACACCGAAGGCATCGCTCTTGGCATTCAGCGATTCCAGCGTCATGCGCGGAGAGGTGCTCAGCATGGTGAACAGCGGCGCTTCGACCTTCTCGAGGATGGCGACCTGCTGCTCTTCGCTCAGCTCCTCGAACGGCTTGCCCGCTTCTTCCAGCAAGCCCTGCAGCTGGGTGATGAAGTCATAGACGGCCGCACCCTGCAGACGGTCGATCGAGATGGACACGTCGCCGCTGGCCATCTGCTGATCACCCGCACTGACATCCTGCACCGACAGCTTCATCAGATAGCGCAGCTCGGTCGGGTCCAGACGCGTTTCGCCGCTGTAACGGATATCGCTGGCGACCACCGGCGGCTGACCGGTGCCGTTGTCGATGGTCAGGGTGTCCAGCACGATCTTGTCGTCCTGGCGGAAGTCATTGTCCGCCCCGCGATAGATGCCGTTGAGGCTCAGGGTGCCGACGCTGACCTTCTCGGCGCCATTGGTGATATCGAACGGCGTGATCTCACCATCCACGGTAATTTCCGGGGTGTCACCGCCATCGTGGGAGGCCAGCAGCTCACCGCCCTGGAAGTCGATGCGCGTGCCGCTCTCCGAGTCCTGCCAGTCGAAGGCCGGCAAGGTCAGGGTGGTGTCGCTGGCGCCGCTGAAGTTGTCGACGCTGCCATCGAAGGCGATCGCCTTGCCATCGCCGAGCACTTCGGCGAAGACATCGCGTGACGGCGTACCGTACAGCACCTTGACGTTGCCCTGCATGGTGGTCGACAGCAGGCCGTGGCCGGCTTCATAGGGCAGTACGATGCGCATGGGACCTTCACCGTCCCCGGTGGCGAGTTCCATCTCTACCCGGCCCGTGGAGCCGAACCAGCCGCTGTCGACATCCTCACGGGTCGCCTTGATGTCGGAGCTCCTGTCGAGCTCTGCCACCATGCGGGCCATCTCATCTTCAAAGCGCTGGCTTGAGTAAGCCACGCCGCCGACATAGCCGGCTGCCCCGATGACGACCACTGCCGTCGCGGTTACCAGTCCCTTGCCCATCGCATTAACCCTTGTCCGTTATTGGAGCATCACACCGTCTGCGCGGTGCCTCTTGTCGCATCTGCTTCCATCAGTGAAACATGTGCGTGAGCCTCGCCACCAAGGCAGCGAAGCGTCAGTGCAACCACAGCCACAGATGCATCGTCGACCAGGCATAGATACCGGCGAAGACGTCATCCAGCATGATGCCGAAGCCACCGGCAACCCGGCGGTCGGCCCAGCGAATCGGCCATGGCTTGAGAATATCGAAGACCCGGAAGACCACGAAGCCCCATAGCGCTGCCTGCCAAGAGAATGGCACGGCGGCCATCGTGATCCAATAGCCGACGAATTCGTCCCAGACGATCCCGGAGTGATCATGCACACCGAGATCGCGCGAGGTGCGATCACAGATCCAGATCCCGACCAGCGACGCGACCAGCACGATGGCCAGATACGGCCACAGCGTGAGGTTGGTCATCAGCCAGTAGAACGGGATTGCCGCGAGAGTACCGAAGGTGCCCGGTGCAAAGGGCGCGGTACCACTGCCCAGACCGAAGGCCAGGAAGTGGACGGGGCGCCGCCAGACACTGGCGGGAGCGCGATTCATGGTGCCACCCCGTTCGCGTTGCGTGGCGACGCATCGCCGCCGGAGCCGTCTGCCCTAGAAGCCTGCGTGGCAGAGACCTGTGTGTCAGAGCCCTGTGTGACAGAAGCCTGCGAGGCAGAGAAATGCTGCCAGCTCTGGCCCGTCGCTGCCTGCTCAACGCCCTTGTCCATCAGCATCACGCGCGGCGCATCGCTGCCCGCCGCCTGCATGCGACCGATGACATTCAAGGACAGATTGAGCGAGCGCAGGGCGAGCCTGGCCGTCTCGAGATTCTCTTGGGGCAGCGTGAGCAACAGCTCGTAATCGTCGCCGCCATTGAGGACCGCCTCGCGGGCACCCTGCTCGCCCAGCGCCGTGACCAGCTCCGGCGCCAGCGGCAGTTCGCCAAGCTCCAGCGACGCCGACAGCTGACTGGCACGACAGATGTGTGCCAGGTCGCCCATCACGCCATCGGAGACATCCAGGCCCGCACTGGCCAGCTCACGCAGCGCCAGCCCCGCATCGACCCGCGGTTCTGGTCGCAGGTAGGCCGCCAGGCAAGGATTCAGCACATCGCGTACGCCATCCTGCCAGGCCTTGAGGCCAGCATGCGCCAGCCCCGGCAGGCCGGTGACCGCGATGAGATCCCCCTCGCGGGCACCGTCACGCCGCAGAATCGGGCGGGTCACGCTGTCGGCCTGCTGGGCAGGCTCGAGCACGCACGGCAGCTCGCCATGCACGGTGATCGTGATGGAGAGCGGGCCGCGCGTGACGTCGCCGCCTACCAGCGCGATGCCGTAGCGATCCGCCAGCGCGTGGAAACCGGCTGCAAAACCATGCAGCCAGTCTTCATCCACGTCCGGCAACGTCAGGGCCAGCAACGCCCAGCGCGGGGTCGCGCCCATCGCCGCCAGATCAGACAGATTGACGGCCAGGGCGCGATGGCCAATGGACGCCGCAGGCGCATCCGGCGGGAAGTGCACCCCCGCCACCGAGGTATCGACACTGACCGCCATCTGCATGCCATCACTGGCGGCAAGAAGTGCACAGTCGTCACCCGGCCCCAGCAACACGCCCGGTGCCCCGGACAGATCGCGCTGGAAGTAGCGGGCAATCAGCTCGAATTCACCTGGCATGTCAGCGCAGGCGGGCCTGGGTCACCTCGGCACTGCGCAGCTTGACTGCCAGCTTGTCGAGGATCCCGTTGACGTACTTGTGCCCGTCGGTGGCACCGAAGGTCTTGGCCAGCTCGACCCCTTCGTTGATCGCCACGCGATACGGCACTTCCATGCGCTTGGACAGCTCGTAGGCGCCCAGACGCAGGATGGCCAGCTCGATCTCGTCGAGATCCTGCAGGCGACGGTCGAGCAGCGGGCTGATGCTGGCATCCAGTTCTTTCTGGAAGCGCGGCACGTTGTGCAGCAGCTCGTGGAACAGGGCCTGGTCGGCGATGCGCATCACCTCGACCCAGTTCTCGTGCAGCTCGACGTCATCGTCGACCTTTTGACCACGGAACTCGGCTTCGATGGTGGTCATGTTCTTGCCGGTCATCTGCCACTGGTAGATGCCCTGCACGGCCAGCTCGCGAGCGGCGCGACGCGCCTGCTGCTGCTTGGACGGCTCGCGCTCGGTACGTTCCTTGCGTTCGCTCACGCGTCACCTCCCATGGCCTTGAGCAGGGAGACCATTTCCATCGCCGCCATGGCCGCTTCGGTACCCTTGTTGCCAGCCTTGGTGCCGGCACGCTCGATGGCCTGCTCGATGGAATTCACCGTCAGCACGCCATTGGCGACCGGGGTGTCGAATTCGAGCTGCAGACGCGACAGCGCGGAGTTGCATTCACCGGCGACATATTCGAAGTGCGGCGTACCACCGCGGATCACCGCGCCCAGCGTGATGACGGCGTGCGGCTTGACCTTGGCCAGCACGGCCTTGACGGCCAGCGGAATTTCCCAGGCACCCGGCACGTGGATCAGGTCGATGTTTTCCTCATCGACGCCGTGGCGTACGAGAGAATCGACCGCGCCTTCCACCAGGCTGTCGACGACATGGTGGTTGAAACGCCCGACGACGATGACGTAACGGCCATCGACATTGGTGAAAGTGCCTTCGAGTTGAGCAATCGGTTGCATGGTCAGTCCACAATGCTAGCGCCCCGGAGAACCGGGGCGGGGATATCAATCATACCGGGGAAGGCCGCCAGAAGTGCGCAACCTCCCCCGCCATTTGGGGTGCCGAAGCGCTTACGCGCCTGCGGCGTCTGCGCCTGTCTCGCCTGCCGTGTCATCACTGCCGACCAGTTCGACCACTTCGAGGCCAAACCCGGACAGGGCAGAGAACTTCCACGGCGAGCTGAGCAGACGCATCCGGCCGACACCGAGATCCCGAAGGATCTGGGCACCGGTACCGGTGGTCAGATAATTGCCCGCACCATCGGATTCGTTGGTGCGCGGCGTACGACGTCGTCCGAGGAAGACATCGAGACGATCCTTGTAATCCATCGCGTCGCTGCCGGTGTCCAGCAGTACCAGCACGCCGGCATCGGCGGCGGCGACTTCGGCGAGCGCATCATTGAGCGCCCAGCTGCTGCTGCCCGGCTGACGCAGGGTCAGCAGGTCGCGCATCGGGTCCTGCACGTGCACGCGCACGGTGGTCAGAGACTCGGCGTCCGGCGTGCCCTTGACCAGCGCCAGGTGGTGACGGCCCTGGATGCGATCGCTGAAGCAATGCAGCGTCAGCTCGCCGAAGGCGGTCTCGACCTGCTCGCTGTCCAGCACTTCCACGGTCTGCTCATTGTGGATGCGATATTCGATCAGGTCCGCAATGGTGCCGACCTTGAGGTCATGCTCGGCGGCGAAGCGCTCGAGCTCTTCACGACGCGCCATGCTGCCGTCGTCGTTCATGACCTCACAGATCACGCCGGTCGCGCCAAAGCCCGCCATGGACGCCAGGTCACAGGCCGCCTCGGTATGGCCGGCACGACGCAGCACGCCACCCGGTTCCGCCATCAGCGGGAAGATGTGCCCCGGCTGGACGATGTCCTGCGGGCGCGCATTGCGCGCGGCGGCAGCCTGCACGGTACGGGCGCGGTCAGCCGCCGAGATGCCGGTGGTGACGCCTTCGGTGGCCTCGATGGAGAGCGTGAACTTGGTGCCGAAGCCGGAACCGTTGGCCTGAACCATCAGTGGCAGCTGGAGCTGTTCGCAATGCTCACGCGACATCGGCATGCAGATCAAGCCACGCGCGTGGCGTGCCATGAAGTTGATGTGCTCGGCTGTCACGGCTTCCGCGGCGATGATGATGTCGCCTTCATTCTCACGATCCTCGTCATCCATGAGGATGACCATCTTGCCTTGCCGGATATCCTCGACGAGTGCTGCGATGCCTGATAGCGCCATGCTTGCTCCACTTTACGGGCTGCGCCGGCCCATGCCGGACCCACGCGTATTATCAAAAAGTCGGGCGTCAGGGTACCCCGCCACCCCGTTTTGCGCCAGCACCCAGCGACGCCGCTGTCGCCAGACGGCGGCAAGTGCTTGCGTGACAAGAAGAAATCAGTCGCCGCTCTCCTGCGGGTCTGGCGATGCTACCGGCACTGCGGTGATGCGCCAATCACGCCCCACCGCCCGGATACCGCGAATCTCGACCCGTCGCTGCTGCGCCATGTGATCCAGCCCCGGCAGCGCCAGCAGCGGGCGAGCCTCGCCCCCCAGCAGCGTCGGGGCCATGAAGAGCTGCATCTCATCGACCAGCCCCGCATTAATCATGGCCCCGGCCAGTACCGCGCCGGTTTCCAGCAGTACCTCGTTGGCCTGCTCGTGCTCGGCCAGATAACGCAGCAGGGCCTCGAGGTCCACGCGGCCATCTTCGCCGGCCGGCAGCGCCAGCACCTCGGCACCGGCCGCCTCCAACAAGGTACGTCGCTCAGCCTGCGCCGCTGTCTCATCCGCGACACATACCAGCAGCGTACGACCGGATTGCGCCAGAATGCGCGCCGCCAGCGGCAGACGCAGATGGCTGTCCACCACCACGCGCAACGGCTGACGCGCCACCAGCGCCTTGAGCCCCAGCGGATGGTCTTCGAGCCCGAGCTGGTCGGCGCGCACATTGAGACGCGAATCATCGAAGATGACCGACTCGATGCCGCTCATCACCACGCTGGAGCGCGCGCGCAGACGCTGCACGGCACTGCGCGCTTCGGGGCCGGTGATCCACTGGGATTCGCCGGAAGCCATCGCCGTGCGCCCGTCCAGACTCATGGCCTGCTTGAGGCGCACGAAGGGCCGACCGCGCTCCATGCGTGACAGGAAGCCGGGATTGAGCGCTCGCGCCTCCTGCTCCATCACCCCGACCGTCACCGCGATGCCCGCGCCCTGCAGCAGCGCGATGCCGCGCCCGGCGACCTGCGGATTCGGATCACGCATCGCGATCACCACCCGCGAGACGCCCGCCGCGATCAGCGCCAGTGAGCAAGGGCCGGTACGCCCGGTGTGGGAGCAGGGCTCCAGCGTCACATAGGCCACGCAGCCCAGCGCGCGCTCGCCTGCCTCTGCCAGCGCATTGACCTCGGCATGCCCTTCCCCGGCACGCACGTGAAAGCCGCTCGCGATCACCTCGTCGGTCTCGGCCTCTACCAGGACACAGCCGACACGCGGATTGGGCTGCGTCGTGTAGCTGCCCAGTCGTGCCAGGCGCAGGGCGTGGGCCATGTGGCGCGCATCACGCGCCGAGGGAGCACTGCGGTCGTGAGAGTGGCTGTCACGGGGAGCATGAGAAGCATGAGGAGAAAGAGACATGCGATACCTTGGCGTGAAACGAGAGAAGGTCAGGCGTTGCCCAGGCGGCGGCCAATACCCCGAGGCCTGAGCCACGCAGCGTGACGCGACAGGGCCAGCAGGCGCAGGCCTCGAGGGCATCTGCAAGGATGCCTGTGGCGAGGCATCAGGGCCGCGCGTCTTCCTCGCCCGGCAGGAAGCTGGGTTCCTGGGCGAGACGGTCAATCTCGGCGCGGAACTCATCAAGATCCTGGAAGCGACGATAGACCGAAGCGAAGCGGATATAGGCGACCTGATCCAGCCGCTTGAGCTGCTGCATGACCTCATCACCGATGCGCCGCGCCTCGATCTCACGTTCGCCGGTGGCACGCAGACGCTGACGAATGCGCTCCACCGCGGCCTCGATCAGCTCGGAGGAAACCGGGCGCTTTTCCAGCGCGCGCAGCATGCCGGCACGCAGCTTGTGCTCATCGAAGCTCTCACGCGAACCGTCGCCCTTGACCACGCGCGGCATGACCAGCTCCGCCGTTTCGTAGGTCGTGAAACGCTCACCGCAGGCCGCGCACTGGCGACGCCGCCGCACCTGGTCACCCTCGACCACCAGTCGGGAATCCGTGACCTTGGTTTCATGAGTTCCACAGAAGGGACAGTGCATGTTGGAGAGCCTGCTTGGGTGCGAGGTGGCTGCGGCCCCGCGCGAAGCACAGCGAGGAAGTGGCGCAGCGCAGCCGAATGACAGCGAATGGCGGGTATTGTAACCGTTAAGGCACCGCCACGGGAGCCTATGTCAGCCCCGACATGACTGAACTAGCCTTGAGGAGCGCCCAAGGGGCGACAGGAGTTTCCTGGATTGTCGCCCCGGGGGGGCGGACACCGCGGCGAAAGCGTCCATCAACCTGCCGGCAGGCTTGAAATCCCCGCCCGATAACCGAAAGATGACATCAGGGTGCAGCGCCTCACAAGGACGCTTGCCCGAGCCGTGAAATCCTTTCACGACTGGCGGCGAATGATCTCTGCCGCGAGATTGATCACGATGACGCAAGGAGCTGCGACATGGGAATCATTGCATGGATCATATTCGGTCTTATTGCCGGCATCATCGCCAAGGTGATCGTGCCCGGCAAGGACCCGGGTGGCATCATCGTCACCAGCATCATCGGCATCCTGGGTGCCGTGGTCGGTGGCTGGGTCGGCACCCTGATGGGTTTCGGTGAAGTGACGGGATTCAATCTGGCCAGCTTTGTCATCGCCGTGCTCGGCGCCGTCATTCTGCTGATTCTGTATCGCGTGCTGCGCAAGTAAAGCATGTCATGAAGCGCAGTGGCGTCAGCTGGCCGCAGGCCACATGACGCCAGACAGGACGGCCAGCCGGCACATGCAGGCTGGCCGTCCTGCCTTGCAGGCTTGACGAATCTGGCCCGAGGCGTGCATGACTCATGAGTAAAGGCGCCAGGCCGTCACCCACGGGCGCCGCTGAGCGATGCGCCATTCAGGGATTTCACCAAGCGACGGCCAGCCGACTTCATCTGATATGTGATTTCCAGTCTTGCCACCGGCCCCGCAGGATTGCACCGGCGGGCTTCCCGAAGATCACCCGCGACACGCTCTGCCATTGCGGCTCACGAGGCAGAGTCTGACCGCTTTTGCTGCCACGAGGATTGCCCATGTCCGATACGTCATCTCCCGATCACTCGACATCCACTGCCTCAGATCCTGCGCCGAGCGAGGGCAGCGCCAGGCCACGCGCCAGAGTCTCTCTCGCCAAACGTCTCTCGCAAGCTGATTTCCAGGCGCACGCCACACGCCTGCTCGCCGAGATCTACCCACAGCGTCATGAAGAAGTCCTCAGACGCCTGGAGACGGTGCTGGATTTCCATCGCACGCGCCTCAACCCCCGCGTACCGGAAGGCGAGCCGCTCTGGAGCGAGCGCGACCAGTGGCTGATCACCTACGGCGACAGCCTGCAGCAGGAAGGCGAGGCGCCACTGGCGACCCTGCACGACTTCCTCGCCAGCCGACTGGACGACAGCCTGTCCGGTGTCCACGTGCTGCCCTTCTTTCCGTGGAGCAGCGATGACGGCTTCAGCGTCATCCACTATCGCGAGGTCAATCCGGTCCTCGGCGACTGGCAGGACATCCGGCGCCTGAGTGAGCAGCGCGACCTGATGGCAGACCTGGTCATCAATCACTGCTCGCGCGAGTCACTGTGGTTCGCCGATTATCTGGCCGGCGTGCAGCCCGGCCGCGACTACTTCATCGAGATGGACCCCGACACCGATGTCTCCGAGGTCGTGCGCCCGCGTCCATCTGCCCTGCTCACGCCGGTGCATACCCGTCGTGGCCTGCGCCATCTTTGGGCAACCTTCTCGGATGACCAGATCGACCTGAACTTCGCCAATCCCGATGTGCTGCTCGAGTTCATCGGCATCCTGCTTTACTACCTCGAGCAGGGCGCGGGCATCATCCGCCTCGATGCGGTGGCATTCCTGTGGAAACGCCAGGGCACCTCCTGCATCCACCTGCCGGAGACACACGCCGTGGTGCGCCTGCTGCGCGCCATCGTCGACCATCTGGCGCCGGGCAGCCTGTTGATCACCGAAACCAACGTGCCCCACGCCGAGAACATGTCCTACTTCGGGCTCGATCGCCTGTCACAGCACGACCTCACCGCCATCGAGGGCAGCGCCCAGGCCGATGAAGCGCACCTGATCTATCAGTTCACGCTGCCGCCGCTGACGCTGCACACCCTGACCTCCGGCGATGCCAGCGCCCTGACCCAGTGGGCCACCAGCCTGCCGTCCCTGCCTTCCGGCTGCAGCTACTTCAACTTCACCGCCAGTCACGACGGTATCGGCGTTCGCGCCCTTGAGGGCCTGCTGCCCGACCACGAGCGCGACACCCTGGTGCGGCTGGTGCATGACTTCGGTGGCTACGTCAGCATGCGCGCCAACCCCGGGCGCGCCGACACCCCCTATGAGCTCAACATCAGCTACTTCGATGCGCTCAAGGGCACGCGGCGCGGCCAGGACCCGTGGCAGATCGAGCGCTTCATCGCCAGTCAGACCCTGATGCTGAGCCTGCAGGGCATCCCGGGGCTGTACATCCACTCGCTGACCGCGACTCCCAACCACCAGGAAGGCGTCGAGCGCGATGGCCATCTGCGCGCCATCAACCGCCGCAAATGGCAGCGTGATGAACTGGAAGCGCTGCTGGCAAGCCCCAACACCGCGACCCATGAGGTCTTCCACGCCCTCAAGCGCCGCATGGCACTGCGCCGCAACGAACCCTGCTTCCACCCGGATGCCGACCAGAATGTCTTCGATGTCGGCCCGGATTTCTTCGTCTTCGAGCGCGTCACCCATGAAGGGCGACGCCTGCTGTTCGCCCTCAATGTCACCGATCAGCCGCGCGTACTGCCGCTGCCGGAAAGCTGGCAAGGCGTCGCGCTGACCGACCACCTGTGCCACGACAAGGCCTACGATCCCACCATGGCCCGCCGTCCCTATCAGGCGGCCTGGCTGATGGAGCAAACCGTGCGCCCGCCGGCCATCGAGGTCGTCTGACGCCCGCGTTTCTTCCTTCTGCCTACGACAACGGGGCTGCCAGTGGCAGCCCCGTTGTCGTAGGTCTTGCTGTTTCCCGCCGCGAGCCTTACTGGTTGTCCAGCTCCACCGCTTCGTGCATGCGCTCGAGCAGGTCCGGCACGGCTGACTGCACCCGGTTCCAGCTCGGGATGAAGGGCTTGTCGCGCGGATTGTCGAGGAAGGCGCTGCCGGCATCCATGATGTTGGCGGCGAACAGCTCCACCGCCGCTTCCTCACTGTGGCGGTCCACCGTCAGGCCATTCATGACGGCATCGTTGTAGTAGGTCTCGATCAGGTCCAGCGCGATACGGTAGTAGGTGGCCTTGATGGTGCGGAAGGTCTCGCCGTGCATCTCGACGCCCAGCGTGGCCAGCTTGCGATACATGGCCTTGGCGATGTCCAAACTCATGCGATTCAAACCGCCCAGCGCATCTTCCTCGGACAGCGGCTGGTGCTTGTGATCGTAGGCATCGGCGATGTCCACCTGACACAGACGCTTGGTGGAGTAGTTGCGATGGACCTCGGACAGCACGCCGATCTCCAGCCCCCAGTCACTGGGAATGCGGATGTCCGCCAGCACGTCGGTGCGCATCGAGAATTCGCCGGACAGCGGATAACGATAGCTGTCGAGATAATCCAGGTACGGCAGCGGGCCATAGACCTTCTTGAGCGCACGGATCAACGGCGTGACCATCAGGCGTGCCACGCGGCCGTTCAGCTTGCCCTGGGCGATGCGCGAGTAGTAGCCCTTGCAGAACTCGTAGTTGAACTGCGGATGGGCCACCGGGTAGATCAGGCGCGCCAACAGGCCGCGGTCATAGGTGACGATATCGCAGTCATGCAGTGCCACCGCCTCGGCGATGCCCGAGGCCTGGACGTAGCCTGAGCAGTACCAGACATTGCGCCCCTTGCCGGCTTCCATCGGCGCCAGGCCATGCTCGGTCAGCTCCTCATCCAGCGCCCGCAGACGCGGGCCGTCGTTCCACAGGATGCGGTGATGCTGCGGCAGATGTGAGAAGAACTCCTTGGCATGCTCGAACTGGTCACGGTCGGCGCGGTCCAGCCCGATCACGATCTCGCTGAGGTAGGGCACCTGCGCCAGCTCCTCGACGATATGCTTGAGCGCCGGGCCTTCCAGCTCGGAATACAGCGACGGCAGAATCAGGCTCATCGGTCGCTTGCGGGAGAAGCGCATCAGGTCCGCTTCGAGATCTTCCACCGGACGATCGGTCAGGTTATGGAAGTTGGTGATGATGCCATTCTGGTAAAAATCGCTCATGTCAGCTCCTTGTCATGCCGAAGACACGCATCAGGCAGGCGTCAGGCGCCCAGACCTCTGGATGTCCATTCTTCCGGCTGGCCATTGGCCAGCCAGTGACGCAATCCCTCGACCCATCCCTGCGGTCCGGGGAGATTGGCGCGAAAACAGCGGCGCTCATCCGCCAGTAGCGGATAATCGGCAAGCTCCCGATCACGCTGAGAGGTATCACCGACGCCGGGGATCAGCACAGCGTTGTCGACCGCGGCCAGCAGTGGCAGGTCATTGGCGCCATCGCCGAAGCCCAGCGTCCAGGGGCGCACCCGCTCGTAGAGCCGGTAGCGGGCGATCAGATAGCGCGCTGCCACGCCCTTGTCGCTGTCCCCGGTCACGTGATGGAAGCGCCCACCACGTGTCAGCTTGAGGCCATGGCTGGCCAGACGCGTGCGAAAGTCCTCGAGACGCTCCGGCGCGTCACGCCACACCAGCGGTTCACTGGCATCACGCTGTCCCGCCAGGGCCGCGTCGCCCTCCCCCAGCCCCGTCAGCTCGCTGATTCTCGCCACCGACATCGAGGCAAAGCCCTCGAAGGCGAACTCCCCGCTCAGCTCCTCCAGCACCGCGAGAATCCTGTCGCGGGGCATCGCCACCGCGATACGACACAGGCCGTGTGCGTCCGGGGCGCTGGCCTCTTCCAGCGGGTAGGCACTCAGCCAATCGGCCGGCAACGCCACCACGCCGCCGTTTTCGGCGATCCACGGCTGGCCCGCCAAGCCCAGCGAGTCCATCAGCGGCGCCAGTTCGGCCGCCGTCTTGGAGGTGTTGGGGACGATCCAGGCACCGCGCGCGCGCAGGCGGGTCAGCCAGCTGCGCGCCGCCCCAGGCGAGTAATCGTGGTGATCCAGCAGCGAGCCATCCAGATCGGTCAGCAACAACAGCGGTGCTTGAGTCTCTGACATGTGAACTCTCCTCGTGAAGTGCTGCAGCGTGTCGGGGGTCACCTCGACAGGATCTCGTGGCACCGGACAGGCATTGCAAGAGCATTGCAGGGAATGTGCCAAGATGGTGCAGCTGCCATGACAGCCTGCCCCTTCTCACCGTGGCTGTGTTTGTGCGTCCGCTCATTTGCACCATAAAAGAGCACAAAGCCTGCCATGCATGCCCCCTCGCCACACGACGGCGCAAATCTTTCGTCACCAACGACGACGCCCTCGCATCTGCGAGGGCGTCGAGTCTACGGCTAAGTCTGTTGAGACTAGACCAGCCACAGCGACAGTTGCGGCCACAGCAGCAACATCGCCAGCACGCACAGCTGGATGGCGATGAACGGCAGCAGCGAGACGAAGATATCCTTGAGACTGATGCCTTCCGGTGCCACGCCTTTCAGATAGAAGGCGGCAGGCCCGAAGGGTGGCGACAGGAAGGACACCTGCATGTTGACCGCGAACAGCACACCGAACCATACCGGGTCGTAGCCGAGCTGCACGATGATCGGCACGAAGATCGGCAGGGTCAGCATCGCGATGCCGATCCAGTCGAGGAACAGCCCCAGCAGCAGCAGGATCGCCATCATCACCATGATGATCGCCAGCGGCGGGATATCCAGGCCGAGAATCATGCTCGACACGAAGCGGTTGCCGCCCATCAGGTTGTAGACCCCGACCAGTGCCGCCGCGCCGATACCGATCCAGATGATCATGCCGCAGGTGTTCATGGTCTGGGACAGCGCACGCTGCATCAGGGTGATGGAGAACTCGCCGCGCAGCATCACCGCCACCAGCACGCCGAAGCTGCCCATCGCCGCGGCTTCGGTCACCGAGGCCACGCCACCGTAGATGGAGCCCAGCACCAGCCCCGCGATGACCGCCGGCACGCCGATGGCCTTGAGCAGCTCACGCTTGCTCTGGAAGCTGGCGCGGCGCTCCTCCTCGGGCATCACCGGCCCCAGTGAAGGGTTGCGCAGACAGCGGATCAGCACGTAGATGATGTAGCTTGCCATCAGCACGATGGCCGGGGTGATCGCCGCGGTGAACAGGTCCGCGATCGACTGGTTGGCGATCAGGCCATAGATGATCAGCACGATGGAGGGCGGCATCATGGTGCCCAGCGAGCCGCCGGCACACACCACGCCGATGGCGATGTGCTTGTCATAGCCGAGCCTGAGCATCTGCGGCAGTGCCAGAATCCCCAGCAGCACGATCTCGCCGCCGATGATGCCGGACATCGCGGCGAGGAAGAACGCCACCACGATGGTCTGGATCGCCACGCCGCCGGGCAGTCGCCCTGCCATCACGCGCATGGCATTGAACAGGTCCTTGGCGATCCCCGAGCGATCCAGCAGCGAGGCCATCAACACGAACATCGGCACCGCCACCAGCGAATACTCGGTGACGAAGCCATAGACACGACTGGTGACCAGCGGCAGCGCCATCGGGCCGAACCAGCCGAAGGTGTAGGCCAGCGCGACCAGGCCGGTGACGAAGGCCAGCGGCAGGCCGGTGACCAGCAGCGCGAAGATGCCGCCGACCAGCAGCATCGTAGCCGTTGCGATATCCATCAGCGCGGCTCCTTGTGGTCAGCTGTGGCGTCGGGAGCGGCATCGGAAGTGGCGTCGGATGCGCCACTTCCCTCACTGCCGCCCTCGGGCGGACGGGGCGAGAAGAATGTCTGGTAGAGATGCCACAGCGCCTGCAGGGTCATCACCGCCAGCGCGAACAGGATCACGCCCTTGGTCAGCGCCGGAAACGGCGGATTCCATGAGGTGCCGGAACGCTCCAGCTGCCACTCGCCCAGCGGACTGTGCGAGGCACGCCAGAACATCACCCAGCCCGCATAGCTCATCGCCAGACAGAAGACGAACGTCATCACGTCATTGAAACAGTCCAGCACGTAGCGAAAGCGCGTGCCGACCAGGTCGTAGAGCACACGCACGCGAATATGGCGATTGTTGGCCAGGGCCGCCGGGCCGCCCAGCGCGAAGCTGGTCGCGACCAGGAAGATCACCGTCTCGTGCACCCAGGAGGTCGGCGAATCGAGGCCGTAGCGCATCACCACCTCGAACACGCTGATCGCCATCGCCAGCAATACCAGCCACGCCGCGGCGCGCGTGCCCTTGCCCACCAGGCGGTCCAGCGGCGTCCGCGTGCCCAGATTCGGGTCGTGGTCATCCGACGCCTCGGGTAGCCCCGGCGACGCCACATCATGTTCTGCCATATCGAATTCCTTGCTGACTCGCTGCCTCAAGGAGAATCGGCGCGCCCAGTGAGCACGCCGACCTTGATCTCCCGCGTCTTTATCGTTCTGCGATCGTGTGGCCAAAAGCGTGGTTAGCTGATGCCTCTTGCCACACGGCGGCTGGCGCCCATCCCGCGCGCCAGCGGGCTCACATCAGGTTGCGGTCGGTCAGGAAGCTGACCACGGACTCGTAGACCTTGCCGGTCAGCTCATTCTTCTCGGCCCACACCTTCCACTCCTGCTGCGCGATGCGACGGAACTTGGCGCGCTCCTCCGGCGCCATGTCGATCACCTCAATATCCGGATTGGCACGCGCCGCGCTCACCGCCTTGATGTCACGCGCCTTGAGGGTGAAGACCATGTCGTAGGCCATCGCATCGGTGGCGCTCTCCATGATCGCCTTGAGATCCGCCGGCAGGCCGTCCCAGATGCCCTTGTTCATCGACACCGCCACCATCGGCAGGGAGTGGAAGCCCGGGTAGGACGGGTACTTGGCGAAGCTGTGCAGGCCCTGGTCATCATTGGTGGCGAAGACGGTGTAATCCGCCGCGTCGATCACGCCCTTCTCCAGGCCGGTGTAGACCTCGGAGCCCGGCAGGTTGACGGGCGCCGCGCCGGCCTTCTGGAAGATGTTGTAGACCATGCCTTCCGGCGCACGCACCTTGAGGCCCTTGAGGTCATCGACGGTGCGCACCGGCTTCTTGGAGACGAAGGACTCAAGCCCGGTGGCGCCCGCGCCGATCAGATGCACGCCGTAGGGCTCGACCAGCTCGTTGTAGAGCTCCTCACCGCCGCCGTGCTGCATGTACTCGAGATATTCCAGCGGGTCACCCCAGGCGCCCACCAGGTTGCCCAGCATGCCGAAGGCCGGATTCTGGCCCGAGAAGTAGGACGGATCGGTCAGGTGGCCCTGCAGGATGCCGGCGCTGACGGCGTCCAGCGTCTGGTTGGCCTGCACCACGGCATTGACCGGCAGGATCTCGATGGCGATGCGGCCATCCGACATGGTCTTGATGCTGTCGGCCCAGGCCTTCTTGACCTCGAACTGCGGCTCCCCGGCCGTCTCGGAGGTCTGGAAGGTCCATTCATACTCGGCGGCCCAGCTCGGTGTGGCGATCAGCGTGGCGGCCACGGCGGTGGACAGAGCCAGCGCCTTGAGCGTGACACGGGCGGGAGCGGCAGTGGTGAGCGGCGAGGTAGTGGTGAGCGGCGAGATAGTGGAACGCGGCATGGTGAAACTCCTGGCTTGTTGTTATGACGTTCTAGGGTCAGTGGAAGACGTGCTGGCACTCCCCGGCGTGGCGAAACGCCGCGAGGTGCCGTTCACTCGCTTGATAGCGGTGCAGACAGGCTGGGCAGCTGGCCGAAGCGGCGCAGCAGCTCCAGCGGTTCCTGGGCGCGCCCGGCGGGATGGCTGCCTTCAGAGGCCGCAGGCATGGCAAGCCCGAGGTCCTGACCGGTGCGGTCCAGCACATGCAGGGTCGCGGCGTGGGCGGCATCGGGCTGGCGCAGACGAATCGCCTCCATCACCGCGCGATGGCGGCCGAGGCTGTCACCCAGCTCCGAGGCATTGTGATTGGAAGTCGCCACCAGCAGGCTGATCGACGGCTTGAGCACATGGCCAAGCTGCGCCCAGATGACGTTGTGGGTCGCGGCGAAGATGGCGTCGTGGAAGGCGATATCGGCGCGGTCGAACTCCTCCATGGCGCTGCCGCCATGCACCGCTGCGGCCATGCCGTCGTAGGCCTGCTCGATGGCGGACAGGTCCTGGGCGGTGGCCTCGGTGGCTGCCAGAGCGGCGACGAAGGGTTCGATGGAGATACGGAAGGCGTAGATGTCCCGCGCCAGCTGCGGATGCGGCATCGCGTAGCGCGTCATCCAGCCGGTCACGCGCGGATCGAGCAGATGCCACTCGCTGAGCGGATTGACGCGGGTGCCCTGGCCGGTGGTGCGGGTGAGAATCCCGGCATTGACCAGGCTCTGGATCGCGGTGCGCACGGTGGCGCGGCTCTGGGCGTGCTGATCACACAGGTCCAGCTCACGAGGAATCAGGCTGCCCGGCGGGTAGCGATTCTCGAAGATGGCCTGCGCCAGCCATTCGGCGACATCGACACGCGCGGTCGAGGTGTCTCCAGCTGAGGCAGACGCTGTGGATACGGGCGTTGAAGAAGAGGCATTGGTGCGCGGGCTGCCGCCAGCGGCACTCGTGGGAGGCGTGGTC
>NZ_CFDJES010000013.1:22709-34629 GCF_983723665.1 Cobetia sp.
AGAAGAGGCATTGGTGCGCGGGCTGCCGCCAGCGGCACTCGTGGGAGGCGTGGTCATGATCGAACGTTCCTTGATGGCGTGGCGCGTCATTTGTAGCTCGCGCACATCCTTCATGGGATGCATCGCGGCGCGCTCTTGTCCGTCAAGGAATAGCCCATGTCAGACATGCCAACAAGACACCCTAGACCAAGGGTGGGACCCGACTTTGGTCACACCTTTACGCAAATCCCTGTTGCGAAAGGGCTATTCAGGTACTGGCAATTCCCCCGTGTGCTGGCGTCAGGCCGTGAATCGCACGCGGCCGATCGACACCGTACGCTCGGCACCGCTGTCTGCCACCACCGTTCTCAGCGCTGCCTCGCCTGCCGCGCCGAAGCTGGCCGACAGCTCGATCTGGCTGACGCCCTGGGCGACCAGCTCACTGACCAGCCGCTCGGCCGCCCTCAGCGTCCCCAGCGTGGCGACGGAAATGCGGACCTCGCCGCTGCCCTGACTGCTCAGTGAGGTATTGCCGCTGTTCTCGACCAGGATCAGAAAGGCATGGTGCTGCATGACGGCCATGAAAGCCTCCTTGCACGAAGATGAGCAGAGTGTGTCCGGCATCGAGAATAGCGTAGCGCGTCCGCTCCCGGGCACAGGCTGATCTTTCTGAGCGCTGGTTGACCACTCTCCCACCCCGCTGCGCACCACACCGCTCGGACTCGTCTGGCCGTGGTGCGGGCACAAAAAAACGCCTGCCGCTTGCGCGACAGGCGTTTCTTATCTGGTGCATGACAGCGTTACGCCTCTGTCAGCACTGCTACGGTGAGGGCCAGCCGGGCTGGCACCTCGTCACGCCTCAGGCGTAGACCGGCAGACGTGCACAGACGGCGGAGACCTTGGCCTGCACCTCGGCTTCGGCAGCGGCGGAATCGCCAGCGACCATCGCATCGAGGATATCGCAGATCCAGCCGGCCAGTTCCAGACACTCCTGCTCCTGGAAGCCACGCGTGGTGACGGCCGGGGTACCGATACGCAGACCGGAGGTGACGAACGGCGACTGCGGGTCACCCGGTACGGCGTTCTTGTTGACGGTGATGTGGGCACGGCCCAGCGCAGCGTCAGCGTCCTTGCCGGTCAGGCCCTGCTTGACCAGAGACAGCAGGAACAGGTGGTCTTCGGTGCCGCCGGAGACGACTTCGAAGCCGCGCTCCAGGAACACGGACGCCATCGCCTTGGCGTTCTTGACCACTTGCTTCTGGTAAGTGGTGAAGGCCGGGTCCATCGCTTCCTTGAAGCAGACCGCCTTGGCCGCGATGACGTGCATCAGCGGACCACCCTGGCCGCCCGGGAAGACAGCGGAGTTCAGCTTCTTCTCGATGTCGGCATTGCCTTCGGCGGACAGGATCAGGCCGCCACGCGGACCGCGCAGGGTCTTGTGCGTGGTGGTGGTGACGACGTGGGCGTGGGGCAGCGGGCTCGGGTAGACGCCAGCGGCGACCAGACCGGCCACGTGGGCCATGTCGACCAGCAGGTAGGCACCCACTTCGTCGGCGATCTTGCGGAACTCGGCCCAGTCGATGATCTGGGAGTAGGCGGAGAAGCCGGCGATGATCATCTTCGGCTTGTGCTCACGCGCCAGACGCGCGACTTCGGCGTAGTCGATCAGGCCGTTCTCGCCCAGACCGTACTGCACGGCGTTGTAGTGCTTGCCGGAGAAGTTCGGACGTGCACCGTGAGTCAGGTGACCCCCCGCGTCCAGGCTCATGCCCAGAATGGTGTCACCCGGCGAGACCAGCGCCTGGAAGACGGCACTGTTGGCCTGGGAACCGGCGTGCGGCTGAACGTTGGCGTAGGTGGCACCGAACAGTTCGCAGGCACGATCGATGGCCAGCTGCTCGACCTTGTCGACGAACTCGCAACCGCCGTAGTAACGCTTGCCCGGGTAACCTTCCGCGTACTTGTTGGTCAGCTGGGAGCCTTGCGCCTGGATGACGCGGGGGCTGGCGTAGTTCTCGGAGGCGATCAGCTCGATGTGAGCTTCCTGGCGAACGACTTCGTCGTCCATGGCGCTCAGGAGCGCATCATCAAAACCGGCAATCTGCATGTCACGGGTGAACATCGGGTGTCCTCGCCTGAAGGGTGATGACGACAGCGAATTCCGGCGCGGCCGGCTCGCCATCTGGGGGTAAGATCAGGACCAGCATGATACCTCAGCCAGCGGTCCGATTCACATGAATCAGCATCATTGTTAACGCAAGACGGCCCCATGACCGAGACAACGATCATGAGGCCGCAGGTTGAGGTCGTCAGGTGCCATCATCCGGCGCTGCGATGACGAGGCCTGATGGCGCTCACTGCAGGGCGCGCAGCCCCGCCATCGGCGGCTGACGCCTCACTTCTCTCGACAGCCAGAAGCCCAGCCCGCCGATCAGCACGCCACCCGTCAGCGGCAGCAGCACCCACAGCCACGGATGCAGCACCACCGGCAGCCCCAGCCAGCCGGAATAGAGTCCGACCGCCGCGCCTTCGGCGAGCATCGCCGCCAGCAGCCCACTGAGCAGGCCGAGCAGCACGAACTCAGCGGCCTGCAGGCGGGCCAGCAGCCCCTGACCGGCGCCGAACACCTTGTACAGCGCGCCTTCGTGCTCACGTGCCGGACGACTGGCTACCAGCGCCGCGTAGAGCACGCTGGCCCCCGCCAGCAGCACCAGCCCCAGAATCAGCTCCACCGCGCGCGACACCTGGGCGATCAGCTCCTGCACACGGGTCAGGATGGCGTCGATATTGATCAACGACACGCTGGGGTAGTCGCGCACCAGCGGCGCCAGCTTGCGCTCGTCCTCGAGATGAAACGCCGTCATGTAGCTGTGGGCGAAGCTCTCGAGCGCGCCGGGCGGAAAGATGACGTAGAAGTTGGGCAGGAAGCTGTCCCAGTCGACATGGCGCAGATTGACCACCTGGGCCTTGACGGTCTCGCTGCCGATGGTGAACGACAGGCTGTCACCGATGACCAGCCCCATGCGCTCGGCTAGCTCCTCCTCCATCGACACCGGCACGCCCTGCGTGGCGGCGAGGCGACTGCGCGTCTCGCTGTCTGCATCGGCGAAGTCACTGATCGGCGCCCACTCACCCGACGACAGGCGGTTGTGGTCCGGCAGATCACGATGCCAGGTCAGGTTCAGCTCCCGCTGCGGGACGCCCTGCTGCTCGCCATCCCCCTCGTCGCTGCGTCCTTCCTGCATGCCGCCTGCCGCCGGCTGATCCGACTGGGCTGCCTGCAGGCGCTGCTGGGAGCGTCCCAGCAGGGATTCGCCCTTGAGCGCCGTGATACGACCACGCACCATCGGGTAGAGCTCGCTCTGGCTGTCACCGGCCTGCTCATCCACCATCGCGGTCAGCTGCTCACCGAAGGCCTGCTGCTCTCCGGGCTGGATATTGATCGCGAAGTGATTGGGCGCATCGGTCGGAATCTGCGCCTGCCAGCGGGTGATCAGGTCACCGCGTACCAGCGCGATCAACGCCATCGCCGCGAAGGTCACGGCAAAGGCGACCAGCTGGCCGAGGCTGGCACCGCGCCGCCTGGCCAGCATGCCGCCGGCGAGGCGAATCGGCCGGCTCCAGCCGCCCTGACCGCGCATGCGCGCCACCACCTTGAGCATCAGCGACAGCAGCAGTTGCCCCACAACCATCAGCAGGCCCAGCGCGATGATGCCACCGACCAGCAGGCCGGCCGCCAGCATGAGGTCACCCGAGTAGAGCCACATCAGGGCGCCGAACACCAGACTGGCGATCGCCACCACCACCCACGCCGAGGCAGGCAGCGGGGCCAGTTCACGCCGCAGCACCTTGAGCGCGCTGACCTGACGCAGACGCAGCAGCATCGGGCCGGCGAAACCGACCAGCACTGCCAGCGCCGTCAGAATCCCCAACGCCAGCGGCAGCGGCCCCGGTGCGGGCAACTCCAGCGGCAGGAAGCGCTCCAGCAGCGCCACCAGCCCCATCTGCCCCAGCAGGCCCAGCACCGCACCCCCGGTACTCGCCAGCAGGGCCAACCAGCCAAGCTGGGCCGCGAACAGCCGTGACAGTTGACGCTGAGAGGCACCGAAGCAGCGCCACAGTGCGGCGCTATCCAGATGCCGCTCCACATAGCGGCGCGTCGACATCGCCACCGCGACCCCGGCCAGCAGCACCGCCACCAGCCCGGCCAGACTCAGGTACTTGTCGGCACGCTCCAGTGAGCGCCCCAGACGCGGGCGGTCTTCGCGCACGTCCTTGAGCCGCACCTCGGCGTTGTCGGCACTCGCCAGCAGCGGCGCGATGGCATCACGCGCCTGCTGAACCGCCGCCGGATCGCCCGCCGCCAGCAGGCGATATTCCATCCGCGAGCCGGGCTGGATCAGACCGGTGGCGTCGAGATCTTCCATGTTGAACATCAGGCGCGGACTGAACTCGGAAAAGCCGCCCTGCTGATCAGGCTCACGCGTGATCAGGCCACTGATGGTGAGCTGCTTGCGCCCGACCGTCAGGGTATCGCCGACCTCGGCCGACAGCGCCATGGCCAGGCGCGGCACGATCCACGCCTCGCCCGGCGGCGGAATCTCCGCGCGTGAACTGGTGCCTGGCGCCTGAGCCTCCTCGCCCGTGGCATCCGACTCCAGCTCCACCCGGCCGGCGAGCGGATAGCCCGGCGACACCGCCTTGAGACTCGACAGCACGAAGCTGTCGCCGTGCGAGGCCATCGAGACCATGCCCAGCTGCGGCGACATCTCAAGCCCCGCTGCGCGGAAGGCCTCGGCAAAACGCGGGTCGAGCGGGTTGCTGGACTCCAGCACCAGGTCCCCGCCGAGCAGCTGGCTCGCCTGGCGATTGAGCCCACGGTCGAGACGGTCCAGGAAGAAGCCGATCATGGTGGTCGCGGCGACCGCCAGCATCAGCGCCAGAAAGAGCGCACGCACATCACTGGCGCGCAGGTCACGCAGCAGGCCACGCAGCGCCAGCGGCAGGCGCGCCCCACGCGGGCGCTGCGCGTTGGCGGAAGATGTCGCCGCGCGGTCAGACACCCGGGACTCAGACATCGTCGCCTCCTTGTGGCGTCGCCACGGCCGGCGCACTCGCCTCATCCTTCCACTCCACCAGCTTGCCGGCCTCGAGATTCAGGCAGCGATCACAGCGCCTGGCCAGCGTCAGATCATGGGTGACCAGAATCAGCGTGGTGCCCCGCTCGCGGTTGAGGGTGAACAGCAGCTCCGCGATGCGCTCGCCGGTGGCGGTATCCAGATTGCCGGTCGGCTCATCGGCGAACACCAGCCCCGGCCCCGCGACGAAGGCGCGCGCGATGGCCACGCGCTGCTGCTCGCCGCCGGACAGATGACGCGGCAGGTGATCGAGTCGCTCTCCCAGCCCGACCCGCGTCAGCCAGTCACGCGCCTGCGCCTCGATATCGCCCTGCGGGGCCAGCTCCAGCGGCATCAGCACGTTCTCCAGCGCCGTCAGCGTCGGCAGCAGCTGGAAGTTCTGGAACACGAAGCCGACCTGCCCCGCGCGCAGCGCCGCACGGCCATCCTCATCAAGCCCCGCAAGCGAGCTTCCGAACAGGCGGATATCACCCTCGCTCGGGCTGTCCAGACCCGCCAGCAGACCCAGCAGCGTCGACTTGCCGGAACCGCTGGCCCCGATGATGGCGACGCTTTCTCCGGCCTGCACGGCAAGCTCCAGGTCCTCGAGGATGGTCAGGCGCCCTTCGCCACTGGTCACCCGCTGCGCCAGCCCGCTCACTTCCAGCACCGGCGCAGGCGTTGCGCTGGCCTGCGCGTCTGACGAGGTTTGATCCGACGCAGGGGTCGCGTCGTTAATGGAGGCGTTATGTGACATCGTGTCTGCTCGCTTATGGTAGAGAACGGGGTGGGCACGAACTCCAGACCCCGAAACGGGTATGAATAGTGTGCAGATGATGGAGATGATGAATGCAGAAATGGCTAGTGAATCGGCGTGACACCCAGCGCCTGGCGCGCGGTGGCAAAGCCCCCGGCACGCCGGGACTCAAGCGGCTGCGCAATGCCCTCGCCAGTTCGGCACTGGCCCTCGTGGCCGTGCTGACGCCTCAGGTGGCGCTGGCCGATGCGCCGGCCCCGTGGCTGGTGGTCGGCGACTCCATCTCGGCCGGCTACGGCATCGACAGCAGCCAGGGCTGGGTCGCGCTGCTTGACGAGCGCCTCGAGGACAGCCTGGGCAGCGATGCGCCTGAGGTCATCAATGCCAGCATCAGCGGCGACACGACCGAAGGCGGCCTCAACCGTCTGCCGGCCCTGCTCGCGCGACACGACCCTTCACTGGTGATGATCGAACTGGGCGGCAACGACGGCCTGCGTGGCCTGCCCCCCGCCCGCATGCAGGCCAATCTGGCCAGCATGATCGAGGCCGTGGAGGACGCCGATGCCCAGCCCGTGCTGCTCGGCATCGAGATTCCGCCCAATTACGGCCCGGCCTACACCGATGCCTTCCGTCAGGTCTACCGGGACCTGGCCGACGAATATTCCGTGCCGCTGGTGCCCTTCATCCTCGAAGGCATCGCCACGGCCCCGGCCAGCGAGAAGCTGATGCAGCAGGACCGCATTCACCCCACCGCCAAGGCGCAACCGCAGCTGCTCGACACCATCTGGCCGACACTCGCACCACTGGCGCAACAAGCGGCGTCAGCGGAGTGATCAATATCAGGCGCGGCGCATGTCACGACAGCTTGCATGCGCCTACCTTGCCGCGAGATGACAATCCGCGCCTGCCTGATCAGTGCCTGTCAGGCAGGCCATCTGGGCCATGAGGCCTTGCAGCGCTGACGTCATCAGCCCGGGTCGTCGGTCGTCGGGGCCAGGCCCCATCCTCACAGGGAGTACTGCCATGAGTAAATCCAACAACAGGAAGGCGGATGCCGGCAAGGCGCATTCGAAGGCCAGGGATGCCAAGCGCAAGGACGCCAAGGGCAAGGCCAGCAAGAAGCACGCCACTGGCGATGCCCCGCGCATGACGCTGGGGCCGGTCTCCAGTGACGCCTACCCCTACGACGAGCGCCTCAAGCGCAAGGTCTATGAGGCCGAGAAGCGCGCGCTGCAGATCGAGCTGCTCAAGGTGCAGCATTGGCTGCGTGACAGCGGCGGGCGTCTGGCCATCGTGTTCGAGGGGCGTGACGCCGCCGGCAAGGGCGGCACCATCAAGCGCTTCATGGAGTATCTCAATCCGCGTTTCGCGCGCATCGTCGCCCTCGACAAGCCCAACGAGACGGAAAAAGGCCAGTGGTATTTCCAGCGCTATGTCTCGCGCTTCCCCACCAGTGGCGAAATCGTGCTGTTCGATCGCAGCTGGTACAACCGCGCGGGGGTCGAGGCGGTGATGGGCTTCGCCACGCCGGAAGAAGTCGAACGATTTCTGGTGCAGGTGCCCCAGCAGGAGCGCCTGTGGGTCGAGGATGGCCTGCACCTGGTCAAGCTGTACTTCTCGGTGTCCCGCGAGGAGCAATCGATCCGCTTCGCCAAGCGCGCCGCCGACCCGCTGACCCACTGGAAGCTGTCACCGATGGACGCCGTGGCGCAGAAGAAATGGGATGAGTACACCGATGCCGCCGAGGCGATGTTCGCACGTACGCACAGCGATCATGCGCCCTGGACGCTGATCCGCTCCGACGACAAGCGCCGGGCCCGTATCGGCGCGCTGCGCCATGTGCTCAGTCAGCTCGACTACCCCGGCAAGGACAAGAAGATGATCGGCACCCCGGACCCGCTGATCGTGGTGGATGCCGATCGCCTCATCCTGCCCGACGACTGACGAGCGAGTGGCGGGCGGTGCGCTGACGGCGCGGCTCGCTCAGGTCGATTGTGACAGCTCCGCCGGCGCCTTCTGCAGCTGCTGCAGGCCGAGTCCGGCCAGAATCAGCACCAGCCCCGCCAGCGTCGAGGTCAGAATCGGCTCGCCGACGATGAAGTGCAGCAGCGTCAATGAGATGGGCGGCGACAGGAAGATCAGGTTGGAGACCTTGGCGGTGCGCGACACCTTGTGCACCGCCAGCTGCCAGAGCACGAAGGCGATACCCATCTCGCACAGGCCGACATAGATGCCCGCCGTCAGCGCCTGGGGGTTGGCGCTTGCGCCGATGAAGTTGCCGAAGCCCGGCCCGAAGGCCACCAGCAGCGTCAGCACCGGCAAGGCGATGCTGAAGTTCTGCCACTGGGCGACCAGCGGCGCGCGCGGGTCACGCGCATTGAGCAACCAGTAGAGCGCCCACAGCAGGGTCGAGCCCAGCGCCAGCCCGACGCCCAGCGGGTCGGCGAAGGCGACATTGAATATCTCGCCTCGCGTGGCGATGGTCCACACACCGGCGTAGGCGATCAGCCCCGCCGCGACATCGATGCGCGTCAGGCGCTGCGCGAGAATCGGCACGGCGAGAAAGGCCATCGCCAGCGCCCAGGTGTAATTGAGCGCCATCGCCTCCTGGCCCGGCAGCCGCGCGTAGGCGCCGAACAGCACCAGATAGTAGCCGACCGGATTCATCAGTCCGGCCCAGAGTGCCGTACGCCAGCCGCCGCGCCAGCCGGTGGTGAGCGCTTCGCGCAGCTTGCCCTGACGCCACATCAGCACGCCGATCAACAGCCACGACACCAGTGCCGCCAGCCATACCAGCTCCAGCGGCGACATCTGCTCAAGCGCCAGCTTGAAGGCGGTCGCCACCGTCGACCACAGGGCCACGGCGCCCAGACCGTAGAGCATGGCTTCCCTATCCTGACTCATGGCATCCTTCCTCGCATTTCGGGTATCGCCTTCCTGGCGATGAGTGTCATGGCGATGGCAGCGACAATGCCCACGGCCTGACATTCGAGCATCGCGTGCCCTGCCCGCTGCTGCAAGCCGCGCCACCAAAAAGGAATTTCGTGAATGACTGATGCCACCGATCCGCAAGCCTCGCCGGCACCCGCGCCCTCTGCGGGAGATGCCCCGACCACGGCACTGGTCAGCGCCTATCGCCTGGATGGCAAGGGCGGCGCCAGCCTGCTCGATGACGACAGCCTGCGCGAGCAATGGCAGGACCCCGACGCGCTGATCTGGATGCACCTCGATTACACCCGCGGCGACGTCAATGACTACCTGGACGACCTTGCCCAGCTGGATGAGCCGAGCATCGAGGCCCTGACCGAGCTGGATACCCGCCCGCGCGTAGCGCGCTTCGGCGGCGGCATGGTCACCACGCTGCGCGGCATCAACCTCAATCCCGGCGCCGCGCCGGAGGACCTGCTGTCACTGCGCCTGTGGATGAGCCCGACCCGTCTGATCACCCTGCGCCGCCGGCCATTCCAGTCGATCACTCAGGTGCGTGAGCAACTGGAAGCCGGCCAGGGCGCGGAAAGCATCTCCTGGCTGCTGGCGATGCTCAGCGATGCGCTGGTCGATCGCGTGGCGGAGCTCAGCCATCGCCTCGATGAGCAGCTCGCCATCATCGAGGAAGACCAGCTCAATGATGTCGAGATCGACCCCGATGACATTACCCGCCTGCGGCGCCCCCTGATCACCCTGCGACGCTTCATGGGGCCGCAGCGCGACTGTCTGGCACAACTCTCCCAGGGGCCGTTGTGGATCGATGAACAGGCGCGTCTGGACCTGCGCGAGATCGCCAACCAGCTGTCGCGCTACGTGGAGGATTTCCAGGCCATGCAGGAGCGCGCGCTGATCATCCATGAACAGCGCATGAGCGAGCACAACGAGCAGCTCAACCAGCGCATGTATCTGCTGTCGGTCATCACCGCCGTCTTCCTGCCGCTGGGCTTTCTCACCGGCCTGCTGGGGGTCAACGTCGGTGGCATACCGGGCAGCGACAGCCAGTGGGGCTTCGCTGCCTTCGTCGGCATCACGCTGGGCGTGGTCGCGATGCAGATGTGGCTGCTCAAGCGCAAGAAATGGTGGTGAGCGCGCCCATGGCGTAGCGAGCTGCTTGCAAGCGCTGCTTACGAGCCCTGCTCACGACTGGCGCGGTCGATATGGCCCAGATCGCGCTCAGGGTCGAGCACATCACGCACGCGCTGCTTGAGGTCACGACTGTCGGGGAAGCCGCCGTCGCGCTTGCGCTCCCACAGTACCAGCCACTCCGAATCTGGGGTGGCCTGGCACAGCACCTCGAAATGGCCCCCGTGACTCGGCGCCAAGGCCACCTCACCGAGGTCTTCTCCGAAGGTGGACAGCAGTTCCTGTGCATACCAGGCCGCACGCAACAGCCAGTTGCAGCCGGTGCAGTAGTGAATCCGGACTTTCAGCGTGGATGCCTGATCCATGGTGGTGCCTACTCCAATCAATGATGTAATGATCACTTCACTGCACTGTCGCGCAATGGTCAACACCAAAAACCTACACACAAACTGTACATAAACTATACTCGGCGCAGTCATTCCTTCAGTTGACGTCGCACTGCGATCGATCCTTCTTCAACCGGCGGCACGGGCGTGATCTGCATCACGACTTCCCGTACACGACGCCGATAGCGGAGCCCTGGCCACATGTCACCCCTGTCTTCCTCTACCGAGGCCTCCTCACCGTCAGACGCTCAAGACCGCGAGGCTGAGCGGGAGTCTGCAGACAAAGCCCACGAGAGGCCGTCGGGCAGCGGTCAGAGTCGCTTCTTCGAGCGCATGACCGGCGATGAAGATTCGCGCATGTGCAAGGACATCTCCGAGGATGCCTGCCACCAGCAACCCGGCAATTTCTGGCGTCATCTGCTGGCCTCGCTGGGTACCAAACTGGCCGACGAGATGGCCAGTGCGCGGCTGGTGCTGCCGTGGCTATTGGGGTTGATCGGGGCGCCGGTGTGGATGGTGGGGCTGCTGGTGCCGATTCGCGAGGCCGGCGCCCTGCTGCCTCAGCTGCTGGTGGCAGGCTTCATTCGCCCACTGCCGCAACGCAAGTGGGTGTGGGTCGCCGGGGCCTCCATCCAGGCGCTGATGGCACTGGGGCTGGTGATGATCAGCCTGCTTGCCGAGGGCAACTTCGCCACGCGTCACGGACTCGATGGCACCCTCGCGGGCAGCCTGGTACTGATCCTGTTGATCCTGCTGTCGCTCGGGCGCGGGGTGGCCTCCATCGCCACCAAGGACGTGCTGGGCAAGACCATCGCCAAGAAGCGCCGCGGGCGCCTGATGGGCTGGAGTGGCAGTGTGGCGGGGGCGATGACCCTGCTGGCCGGCGTCGCCTTGATGCTGCTGGGCGAGCAGCCCGGGCAGCAGGTGCTGGCGATACTGATGGCCATCGCGGCGCTGGGCTGGACACTCAATGCCCTGTGCGCCGCCATGATCCGCGAGGACAGCGGTGCCACCAGCGGCGGCGCCAATGCCTGGGAGACAGTGCGCGACGGGGTCATCCAGCTCAAGCATGACGCCGCCTTCCGCAACTTCAATCTGGCACGCGCCCTGCTGCTCTCAAGCGCGCTGGCACTACCGTATATCGCCTTGCTCGGCCAGCAGCAGAGCGGTGAGAGCCTGGGCGGACTGGGCGTGCTGGTGGTGGTGTCAGGACTGGCCGGCATGCTGGCCAGCCCCATCTGGGGCAGGCTGGCCGACACCTCCAGCCGCCGCGTGATGCGCAACGCAGGGGCCGGCGCTGCCGTCTGCTGCGCCCTGGCCGGCAGCATGGCCTGGTGGCCACAGGCGCTGGCCGACAACATCTGGAGCTACGCGCTGGTCTACGGGCTGCTGGTGATCGCCCACGCCGGTATCCGCCTGGGACGCAAGACCTACGTGGTCGATCTCGCCACCTCTGACAACCGTGCCCTCTACGTCGCGCTCTCCAACACCCTGACCGGCGTGCTGATGCTGGTACTGGGGCTATTGATCGGCGGGCTCGCCCAGTGGCTGGGCAGTGAATGGTTGCTGATGATTCTGGCGGTCGTCGCGGCCTGTGCCGCGCTCTGCGC
>NZ_CFDJES010000013.1:34729-36092 GCF_983723665.1 Cobetia sp.
ACGATGTCGGGCCCTGTCACATTAGCGGCTGCGATTGCATAAGCCGCGTCTCCCCGCCATAGTGAAACCGATCATGGTGCTGGAATGTCCGGGCACACGGACAGGCACCCTATACCCGTACTCTCGGGCTCGGTCTTCAGGGCCGGGTTCTTAAGCCGCAAGGATCAGAGTCAGATGAAAAGACCCCACATGATCAGCCCCGAGCTGCTCGAGAGAGTCGTGAATGCCTCGGACGATGGCATCGTGGTGGCGGAACAGGAAGGCGATGAGAACATCCTGATCTACGTGAATCAGGGCTTCGAGCGCCTCACCGGTTACAGCGCCGACGAGATTCTCTACCGCGATTGCCGCTTCCTGCAGAATGATGACCGCGATCAGCCGCAGCTGGACAACATCCGTGCCGCGCTGCGCGACAAGCGCCCGTGCCGCGAGATACTGCGCAACTATCGCAAGGATGGCAGCCTGTTCTGGAATGAACTTTCCATGACACCGGTCTTCGATGAGCATGACAACCTGCAGTATTTCGTTGGTGTCCAGAAGGATGTCACCGGCCTGATGACCGCCAAGGAAGAGCTGGAACGCCTGCGCGCGGAGCATCCCAGCGAGTCCAACTGAGCGCCGGACGCTCAAGGCCGCTGAGTGAAGAACGGTCACTGAAGAGCAGTCACTGAAGATCAGGTGCCGCATGGCACCATCAACGCCCACCCCACCGGTGGGCGTTGTCGTTGTGGGCCTCTCGCCTTTGGCAGTTGGCGAAAGCCCTGACAGGTTGAGCGAAAGGCTTGTCATCCTCGTCAACGGGCGGTATATAGCCAGAGAGCCTTCGGCGCATCGCCGCTGGCGGTGCCCGGTGTCACAGGCCAGTCCAGGCGCTGGATATCGGGCAGGTCGTTCCAAGATCGTGAGGTCCGCCCATGGCCCGTGAACAATTCCTCGATGATATCGATGCCACGGCACTCGCCGAAGACAGCCCCACCGATGTGGACTTCGAGCTGTCGCCCTCCAGCGCACCTGCCAAGCCACAACGCAATGACTCCCGCCAACGTCTTGAAGCCCTGCTCGAGGAGCGCGCTCTGGCTCGCTCCATCCGTGAAGGCTGGGACGATGAAGCCGACGACGATGATCTGATCGACGCCAGTGACTGGGGCGAAGAGGAGTAAGCTTGCCACCAGCGGCGTGCAGGGGAAGGGATACCAGGGAGCGGACAGGCCATGGAAGGGGTCGACGTCAGGACAGGGAATGTCATGCAGTGAGTCGCCGCGCTCGCCTGGCACAGGCTGCCCGGCTGGCCAAGCGTGACGCCGGGCACTATCATCTGCGCGTCATTCCATTCTCCAACCAAATTGGGATTCCATGGCGCAAT
>NZ_CFDJES010000014.1:0-20269 GCF_983723665.1 Cobetia sp.
ATCGAGACGCGCTACGTCGACATCCGCCTCATCGCCGCGACCCACCGCAACCTGCATCAGCTCTCGGCCAGCGGTGAGTTCCGCCTCGACCTCTACTACCGCTTGAACGTGATGGAGATCGACCTGCCGCCCCTGCGTGAACGCGGCGATGACGTGCTGGAACTGGCCGAGCATCTGCTGGCCGGCATCGCCCGCAAGCATGGTCGGGACGGCATGCGACTCTCTCAGCGGGCACGACAGGAAATCCATCACTACGCCTGGCCCGGCAATGTCCGTGAACTGGAAAACGCCCTCGAGCGGGGCGTCATCCTGGCGGAGCGCCGCATCATCGCCCCGGAAGACCTCGGCCTGCGCACGCCCTCAGGGCAGCCGCTTCAGGCAGCGCCCGCCGCAACGGCAGACCCGGTGCCCCCGCCGACTGCTCAGGCGCCGAAGACAGCGGGCAAAGGGGCGGCGAAAGGAGCGATGAAAGGGTCGATGAAAGGCACAGTGAAAGGCGCCGCCAGGGACGCAAGTTCCGAGACGGCCGCAGCGCCTGTGACAGGGCAACCCGCGGTCGGCCAACAGGACATGGGCCAGCCACCGCCTGCGGACACCCCACGCAGCGGCCTCTCGGTGGTCGGCGATGCCGGTGAGGAGGAAGACCTCTCGCTGGAGGACTACTTCCAGCACTTCGTGCTCGAGCATCAGGACCACATGAGCGAGACCGAGCTCGCACGCCGCCTCGGCATCAGCCGCAAGAACCTCTGGGAGCGACGCCAGCGCCTGGGCATTCCACGCCGCAAGGGCCGCCGCAGCTCTCCCGCAAACTGACGTCGGCGCAATGAAGCTGGAGCACTGACGCTGGCGCACAGAAGTCACTGCGCTGAAGTTACTGCGCTGAAATCACTGCGCTGAAGTTACTGCACCATGCAGGTGCCCTCCCGAGTGAGCAACCCGCCTGCGGCGCCACCTTGCCTGCCAGAGATCCCCGCATCATCGAGGGCATCGCTAGACTTTAGTGTCGAATGACTCGCAAAAAACCCAGCTCAATCATTAGCTTGCAAGGCACTTCGTTAGACCTTCGCACCAATTGTTACCATCGACCCCAAATCATGACCCTATCCAGCGCACCAATGGGCACGTCAGGTAACACCTCGCACCTCTCTACACCTCACGTCTCAGCGACCTATGTCTAAATGACTGAATTGCTGGTTTTTTTTAAGCTGTGGCACATCCGATGCAATAACACGGTCAAGAAAAAGAACAACCGGAAATACGAAGCGCGCCCAACAACAACAAGAACGCGCAATGCTTCGAAAACCCTCGACACCAACAAGAACAATACCCGTCGAGCGCGTGACATTGATGATGAACCGCATGCCTCACTACATGAGTGGTGACAGGCAAGAGCCAAAACAAGAACAAACGGCCGCAGTTCATCATCCGCCGATCCAACAACAACAAGATATCGGCAGTCCGGAATCTACTGACCAGGACGCGACGAATCCGGCCTCGAGCACCAACAAGAACAACAGGCTCGACCCCGGATCACCCCCGAAACAACAACAACTCGCGGGGGGAGGCTACTCAGCCGTCGGTGAATGGAAGATTGTTTTGAATACGAGATGGTCACCGAACAGACAGCCAGACAACAACAACATGATCTGCAACACGAAGGATCTGTCTGCATTGATTTGTGACTGTGGTGCGTATTCAGGGCGATGCGCCATCACGAAAAAGAACATCCGCTCAAGGATGCGTGTACCCTACCTGCAAGGGAGACCGAGTGATCGGTCTCCCTTTTTCCTTGTCTGAGAGGTGATTTTCGCCTCGTCAGACGCCTTGAAGTGCAGAGTCGGCCCCTGGATGGCAGACCGGCGCTTTGCCAAGGTATCTGCCCTCGGCTACACTGGGCGGCCTGCCACGCACGAGTCGAATCGCTGCATGCTCAAAGGATTTACCCGCTTTCTACAACGCCCCGGTGACCGCTTGAAGACGCTTTTCAATGCAACTGACGCGCCCGCGGCCCCATTGCCCAGCCTGCGTGTGATACCGCGGGATGAGCATCCCGTGTCCCGCCGCCAGCTCAGCGAGAATGCGCTGAAGGTACTCTATCGCCTGCAAAGCGGTGGATATCAGGCCTATCTGGTCGGTGGCTGTATCCGTGATGCCCTGCTCGGACAACGCCCCAAGGACTTCGACGTGGCCACCAACGCCACGCCGGAACAGGTCCGCGAGCTGTTCCGCAATGCCCGCATCATTGGCCGTCGTTTCCGTATCGTGCACGTGCGCTTCGGTCGTGAGGTGATCGAGGTCACCACCTTCCGCGGCAAGCCGGCCGATAGCACGCCCAGCCAGCATACCCAGCAGTCGGAAGACGGCATGCTGCTGCGTGACAACGTCTTCGGCTCCATCGAGGAGGACGCGCTGCGCCGCGACTTCACGATCAATGCCCTCTATTACGACGTGTCCGACTTCACGATCCATGACTGGGCCAATGGTGTACGCGATATCGAAGCGCGCATGATTCGCCTGATCGGTGACCCGGAAACACGCTATCGCGAAGACCCGGTGCGCATGCTGCGTGCCGTCCGCTTCGCCGGCAAGCTGGACTTCGACATCGAGGAGGCCACGGCCGAACCGATGTACGAACTGGCCCCGCTGCTGCTGCAGATTCCGCCGGCGCGCATGTTCGAGGAAGTGCTCAAGCTATTCATGTCCGGCTATGCACTGGAAACCTTCCATCTCCTGCGTGAGTTTGGTCTGTTCCAGATGCTGTTCCCCGAGACGGAAGAGAGCTTCGCGCATTATCACTGGTCCATGCCGCTGATCGAGAAGGCGCTGGCCAGCACGGACGACCGCATCCGCGAAGACAAGCCGGTCACGCCGGCCTTCCTGTATGCCGCCCTGCTGTGGCCGGGCGTCAAGGCGCGTACCGACCAGCTGATCGCCAGTGGCATGCCCGATATTCCGGCAGCCCACCAGGCGGCTCAGCAGGCGATCGCTCGCCAGCTCAACCATACCTCGATCCCGAAGCGCTTCAGCATTCCGATGCGCGAGATCTGGGACATGCAGGCCAAGTTGCCGCGTCGCCGTGGCAAACGCGCCTTCCAGACCCGCGAGCATCCGCGCTTCCGCGCCGCCTACGACTTCCTGCTGCTGCGCGAATTCGCCGGCGAAGTGAAGCCGGGGCTGGGCAAGTGGTGGACCGATTTCCAGGAAGTCGATGCTCGCACCCAGGTCACGATGATCGAAGGTGTCTCCGATGAAGGCCCCGCCGGCAGCAAGCCGGTCGGCACCAAGCGTCGCGGCAAGCGTCGGCGCAATGGTCGCGGCCAGGGCTGAGCAGTGGCTCATCTGAGCCACTGCCGTCTCCACGCAGGAACTCCGCATGATTTCGACAGCCTTGATTGGCCTCGGTGCCAATCTTGACGATCCGCGCGCACAACTGGAGCGCGCGCTTGAGGCTCTCGACCGGCTGCCGCTGACCCGCTGCACGCGACATTCTCGCCTGTATGCCAGCAAGCCGGTCGGCCCGCAGGACCAGCCCGACTTCGTCAATGCCGTCGCCGAGCTATCGACCCGCCTGTCTCCCCTCGCCCTGCTCGATCAACTGCAAGCCCTCGAACAGCAGCATCGCCGCGTGCGGCTGCGTCACTGGGGCCCCCGCACGCTGGATCTGGACCTGTTGCTCTTCAATGACAGCAGGATCTCGACGCCGCGTCTCGTCGTGCCCCATCGCGAAATGCTCAAACGTGGTTTCGTGATGCGTCCGTTGGCTGACCTGCTGGGCCCGCAGCGCCTCAGCGTGCTGGGCGAGGAGAATCTCGAAACACTGGCGTCTCGAGTTGAGGGCGATGACTTGCTCCCCCTCGGACCTCAGGAGTAGAGTTTCGCCATCTTGTTACCGTCGTGCCCACTTTGGCCTGTGCGGTAACACTTTCTGGTAACACCGGCCCGTGTCGCCCGCAGTCCGCCCTCGGCGGCCTTCTCGCGATCGCGGCTGCTCGACGCCACGGGCAGCTGCGTCATACGCGCCGCAACGAGTAAGCGTCCCGATGAAAAACGTCACCCTGAGCACCCTGCGCCGCCTCAAGGCCGATGGTGAGACGTTCAGTTGCCTCACCGCCTACGATGCCACCTTTGCTCATCTTGCCAGCGATGCCGGCATTGAAGTGCTGCTGGTCGGCGACTCTCTCGGCATGGTCCTGCAGGGCCATACCAGCACCCTGCCCGTCACCATCGATGACATCTGCTACCACACCGCCGCCGTGGCACGTGGCAAGCAAGGTAGCCTGCTGATGGCCGACCTGCCCTTCATGAGCAATGCCAGCACCGACATCCTGCTCGACCATGCGGCGCGTCTGATGCGTGCCGGTGCCGAGATGGTCAAGGTCGAAGGCGAAGCCTGGCTGGCCGATGCCGTCACCGCGCTCGTCCAGCGTGGTGTACCGGTCTGCGTGCACATGGGCCTGACGCCACAGCACGTACATGCCTTCGGCGGTTACAAGGTGCAGGGTCGCGACGAGGCACGCGCCGAGCAGATCATCGCCGATGCGCGCACGCTGGAAGCCGCGGGTGCCGCGATCATCCTGCTCGAATGCGTGCCGTCCGAGCTGGCCGCGCGCATTCGTGATGCCGTCGAGGTGCCGGTGATCGGCATCGGTGCCGGCGTGGACGTCGATGGCCAGATCCTGGTCATGCACGACATGCTCGACCTGACGCCCGGCCGCAAGCCACGCTTCGTCAAGAATTTCATGAGTGATGCCGGCAGCGTGCAGGAGGCCTTCGCCGCCTACCACCAGGCGGTCAAGACGCGCAGCTTCCCGGCGCCGGAGCACGGCTTCTGATGAAAACCGTCTCCCAGATCAACGCCCTGCGCGAGCAACTCGCCCAGGCACGCCGCGATGGCCTGCGTATCGCGCTGGTGCCGACCATGGGCAATCTGCATGCCGGCCACCTGTCGCTGGTCCGTGAAGCGCGCCGCCATGCCGACATGGTCGTCGCGAGCATCTTCGTCAACCCGCTGCAGTTCGGCCCCGGCGAAGACCTCGACAGCTATCCGCGCACCCTCGAGGCCGACCAGAATGCGCTGGCCACCGAAGGATGTGACCTGTTGTTCGCCCCCTCGACGGCGGAACTCTACCCCACGGGCCGCGACGGACTGTGCAACGTGCAGGTGCCGGGCGTTTCCGAAGGCCTGTGCGGCGGCAACCGTCCGGGGCACTTCGATGGCGTCGCCACCGTCGTCAGCATCCTGTTCCATCTGGTACGCCCTGAAGTCGCCTGTTTCGGCGAGAAGGACTTCCAGCAGCTGGCCGTGATCCGCAAGCTCAACCGCGACCTGCACTTCGGCATCGAGATCATCGGTGTGCCCATCGTGCGTGCCGAGGATGGTCTGGCGCTGTCGTCACGCAACGGCTACCTGAGTGAGCAGGAGCGCGCCATCGCGCCGCGACTCAAGCAGTGCCTCGATGCCCTGAAGGCTCGCCTTGAGCAGGGCGTGCCGCGTGATGTGGCGCTGCGCGAGGCGCTGGCCGCCATCAGCGAGAGCGGCTTCAAGCCGGACTATCTCGAGCTGCGCCGCGCGGCTGACCTGGGGTCGGTCGAGGATGACACGCGCGAGGCGGTGATTCTGGTCGCCGCACACCTGGGCCGTACGCGCCTGCTCGATAACCTGAAGGTCGCCTTGCCGGTGGCCTGATGCCTGATTAGACTGCGCCGCCTTGCACCCTGGCGTGGCACTGTCCGCCACGTCATGCGCGCCATGGCCCTGGTCCCAGGGCCTTGATCTGCGCCCGGCGGCGCTCAACCGGAGACATCCTGATGCAAGCCATCATGCTCAAGGCCAAGCTGCACATGGCCCGCGTGACTCACGCCGTCCTCAACTACGAGGGCTCCTGCGCCATCGATGGCGACCTGCTCGACATGGCAGGCATTCGTGAGTACGAACAGATCCAGATCTACAACGTGGACAACGGCAAGCGCTTCACCACCTATGCCATTCGCGGCGAAGAAGGCTCGAAGATCATCTCGGTGAACGGCGCCGCAGCCCACCAGGCCGATGTCGGCGACCGCGTGATCATCTGCGCCTTCGCCCACTACGCCGAGAGCGAACTGGACGCGCACAAGCCCTCCATGGTCTATCTGATGGAAGGCAACGAGGTCAGCCATACGGCCAACGCCATCCCGGTCCAGATGGCCTGAGCACCCCTTGCTGCCTGCCGCTCCACGCCCTGAGGGCTGATGCTTTCAGGCCTTGAGCCTGCCGCGAGCGCTCCAACACGACGCCAGCCCTGCCTGCCAGAGCGCTGGCGTCGTGCCGTCTGGAGAGGCGATACGTATGGCTAAAGGCTGACACTGGAGATGCCCTTTGGCGATTGCCGCACCGCACAAAACTGCCTTATGCTGGAATCTCACCTCAGCAGGACTGCGCCTCGCCCGCTTGATGGCATGGCCATAGTCGCAGCCAATTGACTCAGACAGTCTCGCAAGAGAACAGGAGCGTTCAGATGCAGGATGTGGTGATCGTAGCAGCCCGTCGTACCGCCGTAGGCGCCTTCGGTGGCAGCCTGGCTGGCATTTCCGCCGCGGATCTCGGCGCACATGTCATCAAGGATATCCTCGCCAGCACGGGTGTCAGTGGCGATCAGGTCGATGAAGTGCTTCTGGGCCAGGTACTGACAGCAGGATGCGGTCAGAACCCGGCACGTCAGGCGGTCATCAAGGCAGGCTTGCCGGAAGGCGTGCCCGCCATGACCATCAACAAGGTCTGCGGGTCTGGCCTCAAGGCGCTGCACCTGGCCACCCAGGCCATCCGTTGCGGCGATGCCGAGCTGATTCTGGCCGGCGGTCAGGAAAACATGTCCCTGTCTCCGCACGTGCTGCCCAACTCGCGTGACGGCAAGCGCATGGGCGACTGGAAGGCGATCGACTCCATGGTCCACGACGGTCTGTGGGATGCCTTCAATGACATCCACATGGGCATCACCGCCGAGAATCTGGCCGAGAAATACGAGATCACCCGTGAAGCCCAGGACGCCTTCGCGGCCGCCTCTCAGCAGAAGGCCTGCGCAGCCATCGAAGCTGGCCGCTTCAAGGGCCAGATCGTCCCGGTCGAGATCCCGCAGCGCAAGGGCGACCCGATCGTCTTCGATACCGACGAGAACCCGCGCGCCGGTACCACGGCCGAGAAGCTCGGCGGCATGCGCCCGGCCTTCAAGAAGGATGGCACCGTTACCGCCGGCAACGCCTCGGCGCTCAACGACGGCGCTGCCGTGGTCATGCTGTGCTCCGCCGACAAGGCACGCGAGCTGGGCCTGACGCCGCTGGCGACCATCAAGGCCTACTCCAACGCGGGTGTTGATCCGAAGATCATGGGCATCGGCCCGGCGCCGGCGACTCGCCTGTGCCTCAAGAAGGCCGGCTGGAGCCTGGAAGACCTCGACCTGATCGAAGCCAACGAAGCCTTCGCCGCCCAGGCCCTGTCGGTCAACAAGGAGCTGGGCTGGGATGTCGACAAGGTCAACGTCAATGGCGGCGCCATTGCCCTCGGCCACCCGATCGGCGCCTCCGGCTGCCGTGTGCTGGTCTCGCTGGTGCACGAGATGATCGAGCGTGATGCCAAGAAGGGTCTGGCGACCCTGTGCATCGGTGGCGGCCAGGGTGTCGCGCTGGCCATCGAGCGCAGCTGATCGCTCACATATCTGCACCCCCGCCTGAACTCTCGCTGCTCGCGCAATATTGAGCAGGGAGATATGAAAAAAGCCCCCGCCAGTGACCTGGCGGGGGCTTTTTCTTGCCCGGAGGATGCGCCTCTCATGCAGAGCAGGCAAGACCGGGGCGGGGACGCTCCGCGACGATCGGTCAGTCCTGGGCGGCGGCCTCTTCAGCCTGAGCAGCGGCAAAGGCCGCCTTCTCTTCTTCGCTGATCTCTTTCAGCGACAGCTTGACGCGATTGCGGTTGTCGATGTCGAGCACCTTGACCACCACCTCATCGCCTTCGTTGAGGTAGTCGCGTACGTCATTGACCCGCTCCTCGACGATCTGCGAGATGTGCAGCAGACCATCAGTGCCCGGCATGAAGGTGATGAAGGCACCGAAGTCAGCGATGCGCGCCACCTTGCCGGCATAGAGCTTGCCGATCTCGGCCTCGGCAATGATGCCCTCGACGTACTTGGCAGCCGCCTGCGCCTGCGCCTTGTGCTCGGCATAGATGCGCACGCTGCCATCATCGTCGAGATCGACATTGGCGCCAGTCTCTTCACAGATCTTGCGGATGGTGGAGCCGCCCTTGCCGATCACGTCACGCACCTTGTTGGGCGCGATCTTGAGGGACAGCATCGCCGGGGCATTGTCCGAGACTTCCTGGCGACTGGCGGCCAGCACCTCATTCATCTGCGCGAGGATGGTCAGACGTGCCTCGAGGGCCTGTTCCAGCGCCTGCTCAAGAATCTCCTCGTCGATCCCCTCGATCTTGATGTCCATCTGCAGCGCGGTAACGCCTTCGGCGGTCCCCGCGACCTTGAAGTCCATGTCGCCGAGGTGATCCTCATCGCCGAGGATATCGGTCAGTATCGCGACGCCATTGGCGTCCTTGACCAGCCCCATGGCGATACCCGCGACCGGCGCCTTGAGCGGCACACCGGCGTCCATCAGCGCAAGCGAGGCGCCACACACGGACGCCATCGAGCTCGAACCATTGGATTCGGTGATCTCGGAGACGACACGGATCGCGTAGGGGAAGGCCTGCAGCGACGGCAGCATGGATTCGATGCCCCGACGCGCCAGACGCCCATGACCGATCTCACGCCGCTTGGGCGCGCCGATGAAGCCTGTCTCGCCAACGCAGTAGGGCGGGAAGTTGTAGTGCAGCATGAAGCGGTCCTGCTTCTCGCCGGACAGCCCTTCGATCAGCTGTGAGTCGCGCGTGGTCCCCAGGGTGGCAGTGGCGATCGCCTGGGTCTCGCCGCGGGTGAACAGCGCCGAACCATGCGCCTTGGGCAACACGCCCACCGCCATGTCCAGCGCTCGCACGGTGCGCGTATCACGACCATCGATACGCGGCTCGCCGGCGATCACGCGCTGACGCACGATACGCTTCTCGAGCGCCGCGAAGGCCGTGGCGACGGCCTCGACGCTGAAGCGCGCATCATCCTCGGCGCCCAGCAGGTCGATGGCCTGCGCCTTGAGCGCCGACAGACTGTCCTGACGCGCCATCTTGTCACTCAGGCGATAGGCATCACCGATCCGGGTGGCGAAGCTCTGCTCCAGCGCCTCGACCAGCACGCGGTCGAGCTTCTGCGGCACCCACGCCCACTTGGGACGATTGACCTTGGCGGCGAACGTCTCGATCCCCGTGATGGCCTTCTGCATCTCGTGATGGCCATAGAGCACGGCGCCGAGCATCTCGTCTTCCAGCAGCTCCTGGGCCTCGGACTCGACCATCAACACGGCCTTCTCGGTCCCCGCCACCACCATGTCCAGCTCGGAATGCGCCAGTTCGCTGTAGCCGGGATTCAGGAAGTAGCCGCGCTGCTCGCTGAAGCCGACGCGCGCCGCGCCCACGGGGCCCGCGAAGGGTACACCGGAGATGCAAAGCGCTGCAGAGGTGCCGAGCAGTGCCGCGATGTCCGGGTCGACATTGCGCTCCGCCGACATCACCGTGCAGACCACCTGCACCTCATTCATGAAGCCTTCGGGAAACAGCGGGCGCATCGGACGGTCGATCAAGCGTGAGGTCAGGGTTTCCTTCTCGGTGGGACGCCCTTCGCGCTTGAGGAAGCCGCCGGGGATGCGCCCCGCCGCGTAGGCCTTCTCCTGATAATGGACCGACAACGGGAAGAAGGACTGGCCGGATTTCGGCGACGCCTTGGCCACCACGGTGCACAACACCGAGGTATTGCCCATGGTCACCATCACGCTACCGGTCGCCTGACGCGCGATGCGGCCGGTCTCGAGGGTGATGGTGTCATTACCGTACTGGAAGCTGTGCGTTACCGGGTTCACGGCGCATGTCCTTTAATCTGATAGTCATCGATGCCAGGCGCTCATGGTAAAGCGCGCCACAGGCAATGAAAAGCGGGTTGATCCCACGCGACAAGCGGGCTGCAGCGCGGGTCGAGCCTCTGATCTGAAGCCCGGATCACCTCGGTATCAGGCACAAAAAAACCGACACCGCCCGCAGGCAGTGTCGGTTTTCCTGTGCCCACCGGGGGCCCGCCATGCACCGAAGTGCATGGCGGCAACATCGCTGATTAGCGACGCAGACCCAGACGCTGGATCAGAGCGGTGTAACGCTCGAAGTCCTTGCGCTTGAGGTAGTCAAGCAGCTTGCGGCGCTGGTTGACCATGCGGATCAGACCACGACGGGAGTGGTGATCCTGCTTGTTGGCCTTGAAGTGACCCTGCAGGCCATCAATGTTGGCGCTCAGCAGAGCAACCTGAACTTCCGGGGAACCGGTGTCGTTCTCGCCACGGCCGAATTCGGTAACGATCTCAGCCTTCTTCTCAGCGGTAAGTGCCATCTGTCTCTCCAGTAAGCAATATGCTTGATAGATTAGAAATGTCGAAGACCACGCATATTTGCAGTCTTCATGCGGCTTGCGGCGAGGCCGCAATCAGCTCACCCAGCCGCCGCCTCGACGGCAGAACTGAGCAGTCGGCGAGGAGCGATGACGCCCTCCGCCGCAATCCGGACCAGCCCGAGCAACTGCTGGTCCTGATACACACGAGCCAGGGAGTCCACTTCCAGCGACCCTGTCGTCGTTTCAGCCTGTTGACCACGCAATATCATCCGCGCCATCTCGGCAGTGATGTCGAGACACGGGAGATGATCGAGCAGGATGTCGACAGGTAACAGAACGCCTTCACGTGCCTGCTGGTCAGCCAGCGCCTCGAGGCGCTCGAAATCCAGCATGGCATCACCCGTGAACGGGCCCGTCTTGAGACGACGCAGTGCCGTGAGGTGGGCTCCACAGCCCAGCGCCTCGCCGATATCCTCGGCCAGACTGCGTATGTAGGTACCCTTGCTGACCGCCACTTCGATCTCGATGCCATCGGAGTGCCGCGCAAGAAGCGCCATATTGTAGATGGTAACGCGACGGACTGCACGCTCGATTTCAATCCCCTGGCGCGCCAGCTCATAGAGCGGACGTCCCTGGTGCTTGAGCGCGGAGTACATCGGCGGTACCTGATCTATCTCGCCACGGAACCTGTCCAGCACCGCGTCCAGCTCGGCCTGCGCAATCTCGGGAATCTCCCGCTCGCGAATCACCGTGCCTTCCGCATCACCGGTATCGGTGACCTGGCCAAACTTGATCCGTGCCCGATAGACCTTGTCTGCCTCGAGAAGATGCGAGGAGAACTTGGTCGCTTCCCCGAAGCAGACCGGCAACAAGCCGGTCGCCATCGGGTCGAGCGTGCCGGTATGACCGGCCTTCTGCGCCTGGTAGAGGCGACGAGCCTTCTGAAGCGCATAGTTGCTGGACATGCCCTTGGGCTTGTCCAGCAACAGAACGCCATCGATCGGCAAGCCGCGACGACGACGCGCCATCAGGCGTCCGGCGTGGTGCCCGGGGCACCATCTTCGCTGTCGTCATCACCGCGTTCAGCACTGCGCTTGCGATCGTCAGCGACCGCATCGTTGATCAGTGAGGACAGGTGATGGCCACGAACGACGCTTTCATCGTAATGAAAACGCAGTTCCGGCACGTGACGCAGCTGAATGGTGCGCGCCAGCTGGGAGCGCAGGAAACCTGCCGCGCGCTTGAGCACGGCGAGGTTTTCCTTGATGCGTTCCGGGCTGTCGTCACCCAACAGGGTCACGTAGACATCGGAGTAGGACAGGTCGCGGCTGACCTTGGCGGCGCTGACCGTCAGCATGCCAAGGCGCGGGTCCTTGACCTCGCGCTGAATCAACAGCGCGAGCTCTTGCTGGATCTGGTCCGCCACGCGGTCAGTACGGCTGTATTCACGCATCCGTGATCTCTCCTTGCAGGGGCGCTATCAGAGCGTGCGCTCGACCTGGATCTGGTCGAACACCTCGATCTTGTCGCCAACCTGCACGTCGTTGTAGTTCTTGACGCCGATACCACATTCCATGCCGTTGCGGACTTCGTTGACGTCATCCTTGAAGCGACGCAGGGATTCCAGCTCGCCTTCATAGATGACCACGTTGTCACGCAGCACGCGGATGCGCTTGGAGCGGTACATGTTGCCTTCGACGACCATACAACCGGCGATCGCGCCGATCTTCGGTGCCTTGAAGACATCGCGCACTTCGGCAACACCGACGATCTGCTCGCGGAATTCCGGTGCCAGCATGCCAGTCATGGCCAGCTTGACCTCGTCGATCAGCTGGTAGATGACGCTGTAGTAGCGCAGATCCAGACCTTCACGCTCGACGATCTCACGCGCGGAGGCGTCAGCACGAACGTTGAAGCCGACCAGGATCGCTTCGGAAGCGAGTGCCAGGTTGGCATCGGTACCGGTGATACCACCGACACCGGAAGAGACCACGGCCACCTTGACTTCTTCGGTGGAGAGCTCTTCCAGCGCGCCACGGATGGCTTCCAGAGAACCCTGCACATCGGCCTTGAGGACGACGTTGACCTTGGCGACTTCGTCCTGACCCATCTGGGAGAACATGTTCTCCAGCTTGGCCTTCTGCTGACGTGCCAGGCGCACTTCGCGGTACTTGCCCTGACGGAAGTTGGCGACTTCACGTGCCTTCTTCTCGTCCGGGACCACGGTGAACTCTTCACCGGCGTCCGGCGTGCCACCCAGGCCCTGGATCTCGACCGGCATGGCCGGACCCACGGAATCGACCTGCTTGCCGAGTTCGTTGATCAGCGCACGCACACGGCCGTAATGCAGGCCGGCGAGGACGATATCGCCCTTCTTCAGCGTACCGTTCTGGACCAGCACGGTCGCGACCGGGCCACGGCCCTTGTCGAGACGGGACTCGACCACGACGCCTTTACCCGGCGCGGACGGCACGGCCTGAAGTTCGAGAACTTCGGAGACCAGCAGGACACCTTCGAGCAGCGCGTCGATGTTCTCGCCGGTCTTGGCGGAAACGTGGACGAACTGGGTATCACCACCCCATTCCTCGGAGATGACACCGTGCTGGGACAGCTCATTCTTGACGCGGTCCGGATCAGCACCCGGCTTGTCGATCTTGTTCACCGCCACGACCATCGGGACACCCGCGGCCTTGGAGTGCTCGACAGCCTCGATGGTCTGCGGCATCACGCCATCATCGGCAGCCACCACCAGGATGACGACGTCGGTCGCCTTGGCACCACGAGCACGCATGGCGGTGAACGCCGCGTGGCCCGGGGTATCCAGGAAGGTGATGTCACCGTTGTCGTGTTCGACGTGGTAGGCACCGATGTGCTGGGTGATACCACCCGCTTCACCTGTGGCAACCTTGGTGCGGCGGATATAATCCAGCAGCGAGGTCTTGCCGTGGTCGACGTGACCCATGACGGTAACGACCGGCGCGCGGGTGATCTGCTCACCTTCGTAGGAGATGCCTTCGAGAACGGCTGTCTCGAGTGCGTCATCCTTGATCAGCTTGGGCGTGTGGCCCATTTCCTCGACCACGATGGTCGCGGTTTCCTGATCGATCGTCTGGTTGATGGTGACCGCAGCGCCCATGTTGAACATGGTCTTGATCACTTCAGACGCCTTGACGGCCATCTTGTCGGCGAGGTCTGCCACTGAGATGGACTCAGGGATGGAGACTTCACGGACGAAGGTCTGGACCGGCTTCGGCGGCTGACGGTTGGCATCACGGCCACCACGACGACCACCGCGACGCTCGGCGCGCTTGACCTTCTTGGCCCCGCCACGCTTGCGTTCGCTACGGTCTTCACGGGCTTCGCGACGATCACGTGATTCATCACGCGGCGCAGCCTTGGCGCGACGCGGTGCATCACCACGCGGCTCCTTCGGCGGCGCATTGACTTCCGGCGCAGCGTCGGCGGCCGGTGCAGCGGCAGCAGCCGGTGCACTCTGACGCGGACGCTCTTCGCGACGGTTGTCATTGCCACGACGCTCTTCGCGCTGCGGTGCCGCAGCCGGCTTGTCCGCAACGGCAGCTGCCGGTGCAGCAGCAGCCGGCGCTTCTGCAGCCTGCTCTTCGCCCTCTTTGACGTAGGTACGCTTCTTGCGCACCTGCACCTCGATGGACTTGCCGCGACCGCTACCCGTGTTGATGCGAGACTTGGTCTTGCGGGTCAGGGTAATGCGGTTCTTGGGCGCTGCCGGAGCGGCGCCACCACCGTGGCTCTTGGTGAGGTGATCAAGCAGCTTCTGCTTGTCGACCTCAGAGACGGCGTCGTTCTCTGACTTGTGCTTCAGACCCGCTTCATGCATCTGTTCCAGTAGGCGGGCTGACTCGCGGCCCACCTTCTTGGCGAATTCTTTGACTGTCATTTCTGACATGTACGACCCTCCTGAGCCCGTGACCTAGTTACTGTTCGCTTGCGAACCAGGGCGCGCGGGCGGTCATGATCAACGCCGCTGCTCGCTCTTCGTCGACGCCATCGATGTCTTTCAGATCATCGATGGCCTGCTCAGCAAGGTCTTCCATGGTGACGATACCCTTGCTGGCCAGGATGTATGCCAGATGACTCTCCATGCCTTCCATGTTGAGCAGGTCTTCGGCCGGCTGTGCGCCGTCCAGTTGCTCTTCAGTGGCGATGGCGAGATTCAGCAGTTCATCCTTGGCCCGAGCGCGCAGCTCCTCGACCAGATCCTGGTCAAAGCCCTCGACCTCGAGCATTTCCTCGAGCGGGACATAGGCGATTTCCTCGAGTGAGGTGAAGCCCTCGTCCACCAGGACACGGGCTAGATCCTCTTCAATCTCGAGATGAGTGATGAAATATTCGACGAAACTGTCGATTTCCTGCTCGCGCTTGCCCTCGGCTTCCGCCTCGGTCATGACGTTGAGCTGCCAACCGGTCAGCTCACTGGCCAGACGAACGTTCTGACCGCTGCGGCCGATGGCCTGAGCCAGGTTGTCCGCAGCGACAGCGACATCCATGGAATGGGTGTCTTCGTCGACCAGAATGGAACCGACATCTGCCGGCGCCATGGCGTTGATGACGAGCTGGGCAGGATTGTCATCCCACAGGATGATATCCACGCGTTCGTTACGTAGTTCATTGGACACGGCCTGCACGCGTGAACCACGCATGCCGACACAGGCACCGATCGGATCGATGCGCTTGTCGTTGCTCTTGACCGCGATCTTGGCGCGCGAGCCCGGATCACGGGCAGCACCCTTGATCTCGATCAGCTGCTCGGCGATTTCCGGGACTTCGATCTTGAACAGCTCGATGATCAGCTCAGGACGCGTACGCGACAGGATCAGCTGAGAACCACGAGCATCCGCGTCGACTTTCCACAGCAGGGCACGAACCCGCTCGTTCAAGCGGTAGCGCTCGCCGTGAATCATCTCACCGCGCGGCAGGAAGCCTTCGGCGTTGTCGCCCAGATCGATGATGAGGCCATCACGTGTCGTCTTCTTGACGATACCCGCGACCAGCTCACCTTCACGCTCGGCGTAAAGGCGCACCACTTCCGCACGCTCGGCCTCGCGCACCTTCTGCACGATGACCTGCTTGGCGGTCTGTGCAGCGATGCGACCGAACGCTTCGGATTCGATCTGCTTCTCGACCACGGCACCCAGCGCCAGCGGCTCTTCGCGCTGTTCGGCGATGCTGGCCTTGATCTCGTAGTCCGGCGTCTCGAACTCGTCGTCTTCGACGACGGTCCAGCGACGGTAGGTCGCGTAATCACCGGTGACACGATCGATCTTGACGCGGATATCCGCCTCTTCCTGATCGAAACGCTTGCGTGACGCCGAAGCCAATGCCGCTTCGACGGCTTCGAAAATCACATCCCGCGGCACGCCTTTCTCGTTGGAGATGGCGTCAACGACCAGCAGAATCTCTTTGCTCATGACTTTGCCTCGCCAGAAACCTGTCCTTGCGCATCGACCCGGGCTCGCAACGCGAGCGGTGTGCCGACAACGTCAGTTATTTGAACTGCGGCACAATGCGTGCCTGGTCGATGCTTTCAATGGGAAAGCAGTATTCTTCTTCATCGACCCGGATCACGACATCACCGTCTTCGGTGCCAGTCACCAGCCCCTGGAACTTGCGCTGGCCATCGAAGGCCTGGCGAAGTCGCAGTGCCACCACGTGACCGATGTAGCGCTCGTACTGGTCAAGCGTGAACAACGGACGATCCATGCCTGGAGACGAGACTTCAAGCTGGAACTGACCGGTAATGGGGTCTTCGACATCCAGTACGGCACCCACCTGACGACTGACGTTTGCGCAGTTGTCCACGGTAATGCCATCGGGATGGTCGATATAGATCACCAGACGGGACTGCTTGCCTTGGGAGAGATAGTCGATACCCCAGAGCTCGAAGCCCAGAGCAGAGACGACTGGATCGATAAGCGCGTTAAGCGCAGCGTCCTTGGTTGACACAGACGAGGCTCCTACAGCAGTTGCATCAGGCACCTGACCGGGAGTAGAGAAGAGAGCTAGGTGGCTGATTGGCACTGGTGCTAACAAAAAGCCCCTTCATAGGAAGGGGCCTTTCAAGAAACTTGGTAGCGGGGACCGGATTTGAACCGATGACCTTCGGGTTATGAGCCCGACGAGCTACCAGACTGCTCCACCCCGCAACAATAGTCGGACGATGGTAATGTCACCGAAAAAGGAGGTCAAGGAATGACGTCTTTCCAAGGTGGCAGAGTTGCGTCCAGACTGCCAATCGATCTAACAAGATGGTGCCGAAGGGGGGACTTGAACCCCCACGACCATAAGGTCACTACCCCCTCAAGATAGCGTGTCTACCAATTCCACCACTTCGGCACGGGGGCGGGTATCGCCTGAGACGTTACCCGGAAGAATTCAAAGTTAACGCCTTGAATTCCTTAGAGTGCTGGTTGGTCTGCGTTGCCGCTTTCCTCAAGCACTGGCGACGTATTCTCCACACTTTCCTCGGAGTCGTCAAGTGATGGCAGTGAATTTTTCTGCTGCTCGATCACGCTGGCATTCGGAATGCCCGCTTCGACTGACGGCTGGTTGGCGTTGGACGCGAACCAGGCCAGTGTCAGAGAGGTCGCGAAGAAGCCCGCGGCCAGAACACCCGTGAAGCGCGCGAGGAAGTTGCCGCTACCGCTGGACCCGAAAACGGTCTGGGAAGCACCACCGCCACCAAAGGCAGCGCCAGCTTCGGCACCCTTGCCCTGCTGGAGAAGGACGAGCACGATCAGCGCGACCGCGAGTACCACATGGACCATCAGAACGGCTACTTGCATGAGATTCAACCTGCAGACTGGCAAATGGCTAGGAATTCGTCGATCTGGAGCGAGGCACCGCCCACGAGACCGCCGTCGATATCCGGCTGCGCAAGCAGCTCGGCGGCATTGGCAGCTTTCATGCTGCCGCCGTACAACAATTGCATTGCCTCGGCGAGCGAGGCAGACCACTCGGCCAGGCGCGCGCGAATGGCCGCATGGACCTCCTGCGCCTGCTGGGGCGAGGCGGTGCGCCCGGTACCGATGGCCCAGACGGGCTCATAGGCGACGACCAGACGTGTGCGCGCATCGGCGGAGAGCGCGGAGAACACCGCCTCCAGCTGCCCCAGCACGACACGCTCCGTATCACCGGCTTCACGCTCCTCGAGCGTCTCACCGACGCACAGCACCGGCGTGAGGCCAGCGGCAAGCGCCGCCTCGACACGCGCCAGTACCGCCGCATCGTCTTCAGCATACAGGCTTCGACGCTCCGAGTGACCGACCAGCACCATCGCGGCACCGACATCCTTGAGCATCTGACCCGCCACTTCGCCGGTAAAGGCACCTTCGCTCGCCGGGTTCAGCGTCTGCCCCGCCAGCGCCACGCTCACAGGCATGCTCGCGCGAGCGGCGCTCAGATAAGGGAAAGGCACTGCCAGCGCCACCTGAATGCCCTGCGGCAGCTCAGCCGCCTGCAGGCCCCGGGCAAACTCATCGACCAGGGCAAGATCACCATTCATCTTCCAGTTTCCGGCAATCAGCGGTGTACGCATGTGCTTCTCCCTTGTGAGCAGTGCGAGGATGGTAATGGAGCCGCCCTTGACTGACAACCTTCGCGACCCCTGTCAAGCCCCGTGATCCGGCGCGATCAGGCTCGGGGCAACTGCCAGAAACGACAACAGGCGCACTCGGCGCCTGTTGTCGTCCTGTGCAACCCGACCGCTCAGCGACGTGAACCGTCGCCCCGGCGAGCTGCCATGTCAGCGCATCACGCCGACATGCTGGATTCGACCGTCGCGGCGATCTGACCCGCCAGCGCATCGACATCGAAGTGCGGACGCCCTTCGACCATGACGCGAATCAGCGGTTCCGTACCGCTGGGACGCAGCAGCACGCGCCCTTCATTGCCCAGCGTCTGTTCCACTTCGACCACCGCGGCCTGCACGGCATCCGCCGCCATCAGTGCCTTGTTGTCACAACCCGGCGCCAGACGCACATTGATCAGCGCCTGCGGGGCCTTTTCGAAGCCGACCAGCAACTCGCTGAGCGAGCACTCTTCACGCGCCATGATCGCCAGCACCTGCAGCGCCGAGACGATGCCATCACCGGTGCTCTGGATATGGCTGCAGACGATGTGACCGGAGGATTCGCCACCCAGCTGCCAGCCATTGGCTTCCAGACGCTCGATGACGTAGCGGTCACCGACCTTGGCACGCTCGAAGGGAATTCCCAGGCCTTCCAGCGCAGCCGCCAGACCGAAGTTGGACATCAGGGTGCCGACGACACCGCCGCCCAGCACACCGCGCTCGTGACGGTCACGCGCGATCATGTAGAGGATGTCGTCACCATCGATGACACGGCCATCGGCATCGACCAGGATCAGGCGGTCACCATCCCCATCGAAGGCCACGCCCAGATCGGCGCCCTGCTCGATGACGGCCGCGCGCAGCGCCTGCGGGTGCGTGGAGCCGACGCCCTGATTGATGTTGAGGCCATCCGGCTCACCGCCGATGACGCTGACCTTGGCACCCAGCTCACGGAAGACGTTCGGCGCGATGTGATAGGTCGCACCATGCGCGCAATCCAGCACCACCTTCATGCCGTGCAGGCCCAGACGGCCCGGCAGCGTGGACTTGCAGAATTCGATATAGCGACCGGCCGCATCCTGGATGCGTGACGCCTTGCCCAGGCTGTCCGGGCCGACGATCACGATGTCGCGGTCCAGCTCGGCTTCGATCTCGGCTTCCAGCGCATCATCCAGCTTGGTGCCGGCAGCGGAGAAGAACTTGATGCCGTTGTCCGGATAGGCGTTGTGGGAGGCCGAGATGACGATGCCGGCATCGGCGCGGAAGGTGCGCGTCAGATAGGCGATCCCCGGCGTCGGCATCGGGCCGAGCAGGGACACATCGACGCCCGCTGCCGAAAGGCCGGACTCGAGCGCGGATTCGAACATGTAGCCCGAGATGCGCGTGTCCTTGCCGATCAATACCTTGCCGCGGCCGTGACGGGCAAACACGCGGCCTGCCGCCCAGCCCAGCTTGAGCATGAAGTCTGGCGTGATGGGGAATTCCCCGACCGTGCCGCGAATACCATCCGTACCAAAATAACGTCGACTCATCGTATCGTGCCTTCCTGTAGCACGGCCCATGCCATGTCGACAGCGTCGACAGTCGGGGCCACGTCGTGAACGCGAAACAGTCTGGCCCCGTCACGAACGGCCAATGCCGTCAGTGCCAGGTTACCAGCCAAGCGATCCTCTACCGCGCGCCCGAGGGCATTGCCGATCATGCTCTTGCGTGACGTGCCGATCAGCAGCGGGAGGTTGAATTCATGCAACTGCGCCATGCGGTGATACAGGCGCAGATTGTCTTGCAGTGACTTGCCGAAGCCGAAGCCGGGGTCCAGTAGCAGTCGCTCACGCGCAATGCCCGCCGCCTCACAGGCCGCGATACGCGCCGCTAGGAACGTCCGGACTTCCTGCTCGATGGACTGAGCATAATGCGTATCCTGCTGCATGGTGTCCGGCTCGCCGCGCATGTGCATCAGACAGACGGGCAGGCCGCTGTCAGCGGCGGCCTCCAGCGCGCCGTCTCGATTCAGCGCACGCACGTCATTGATCATGCCGGCCCCCAGCCGTGCGGTTTCGCGCATGACTTGCGGGTTGCTGGTATCGATGCTCACCAATGCGCCCAGCTCGCTCACCAGCCGCTCCACCACCGGGCAGACCCGCTCAAGCTCTTC
>NZ_CFDJES010000014.1:20369-24896 GCF_983723665.1 Cobetia sp.
AAGCCAGTCGGGCGTTTTTCCTTTCAGAGGCTCAGACATCGCATGCGATATCGGGCGCCCCTTATGCCTACATCAGGCCTAGATCAGGCCTGCATCAGGCGTACATCAATGACCGCTCGGACCACCCAGCGGATCAGACGGGCGACGGCGGTTGCTGTCGTCATCTTCACTGCCATCAGCGTCATCATCCGTCTTGGGAGCTTCCGGCGCTTCCGCCTTCGGAGTGTCGGCAACCGGGGCCACCAGGCCACCGTCACCGCCGCTCGCCGGGCCACCCCAGTCCTTCGGCGGACGCGGAGCACGACCTGCCATGATGTCCGCCAGCTGCTCGGCATCGATGGTCTCGTAGGTCATCAGCGCTTCGGTCATCGCATCCAGCTTGTCGCGATTCTCTTCCAGAATCTGCTGCGCCTTGGCGTAGCACTCGTCGATGATACGACGCACTTCCTTGTCGAGACGCGAGGTGGTGTCGCCAGACTTCAGCTTGCCGCCACCCTGACCCGGGCCACCGAGGAACTGATGGGACTCGTCCTCGTCGTACATGATCGGGCCCATCTCGCTGGAGAGACCCCACTTGGCGACCATGTTGTGGGCAAGCTCGGTAGCACGCTTGATGTCGTTGGACGCGCCGGTGGTGACACCGTTCGGGCCCAGCGTCATCTCTTCGGCGATACGACCGCCGAACAGCGAGCAGATCTGACTGATGATCTGCTGACGCGAGTAGCTGTAGCGATCCTCTTCCGGCAGGAACATCGTCACACCCAGCGCACGACCGCGCGGAATGATCGACACCTTGTAGACCGGATCATGCTCGGGCATCACCAGACCGATGATGGCGTGGCCAGACTCGTGATAGGCCGTGTTGCGCTTCTCCTTCTCGGACATGACCATCGATTTGCGCTCGGCGCCCATCATGATCTTGTCCTTGGCCAGCTCCAGCTCTTCCATGCCGACCAGACGCTTGTTGCGACGCGCGGCGAACAGGGCGGCTTCATTGACCAGGTTGGCCAGGTCCGCACCGGAGAAGCCCGGCGTACCACGTGCAATGTTGACCGGCACGACGTCATCGCCCATCGGCACCTTGCGCAGGTGAACGCCGAGGATGTGCTCGCGACCACGAATGTCCGGCAGTGCGACGGTCACCTGACGGTCGAAGCGGCCCGGACGCAGCAGCGCGGGGTCAAGCACGTCAGGACGGTTGGTCGCGGCGATGACGATGATGCCGTCGTTCGCCTCGAAGCCATCCATCTCGACCAGCAGCTGGTTCAGGGTCTGCTCACGCTCATCGTGACCACCGCCCATGCCGGAACCACGGTGACGGCCGACGGCGTCGATCTCATCGATGAAGATGATGCACGGCGCCTGCTTCTTGGCCTGCTCGAACATGTCACGCACACGGGAGGCACCGACACCGACGAACATCTCGACGAAGTCAGAACCGGAGATGCTGAAGAACGGCACCTTGGCTTCACCGGCGATTGCCTTGGCGAGCAGGGTCTTGCCGGTACCCGGCGGGCCTACCATCAGGACGCCACGCGGAATCTGACCGCCAAGACGCTGGAACTTGCTGGGGTCCTTGAGGAAGTCGACCAGCTCCTCGACCTCTTCCTTCGCTTCGTCACAGCCTGCGACGTCGCTGAAGGTGGTCTTGATCTGGTCCTGGCTCAGCAGCTTGGCCTTGGACTTGCCGAAGCTCATCGGGCCACCCTTGCCGGCGCCGCCACCCTGCATCTGGCGCATGAAGAACATGAAGATGGCCAGAATGATCAGAATCGGGAAGCTGGCAATCAACAGGCGTGTCCACAGCGACTGCTGCTCAGGCTTCTTGCCGATGACCTCCACCTTGTTGGCAAGCAGGTCATCCATCAGCTTGGGATCGGACGCCGCCGGCCGGATGGTGGTGAAGCTGGAGCCATCGGCCCGCTCACCCTCAATGGTGTAACCATCGATGGTCACACTCTTGATCCGGTCGTTCTGCACCTGCTGGACGAACTGTGAATAGTTCATCGCCTGCGGCGAGGTATCGACGCTGAAGTTGTTGAACACCGTCAGCAGCACTGCTGCGATGATCAACCAGAGAATCAGGTTCTTCGCCATGTCGTTCAAGGGGACACCCTCATTGCATGAATCTGTCTTGGCATGCCGTGAATACTCCGACTGCCGTCTTGTGGTGGCCTGCCATGCTATCTGATCGTGCCTGCGGGGTATCAAGTCAGCGCAACGCGCCACTTCGCCTACCGAGTCACTCAAAGCTTGCCGTGCATTGTGCTACTTGCCTGCCAGCATCGGTAAGGCATTGAAACCCACCGAACTGTCACTGGCCCATCGTACTCAAGACCCAATGATATCGACACTACACCAGATGGGGGCTGGCAACCATTGCTTAAAGCCCGACAATGGACTATTGCGCCGATAGACAGCCTGCATCAGCCAGCGCTGCGACTCGCCCGGACACATTGGCGCCAGTCTGGACGAGCATCGCATGGCTCGCCTTAACCCGCGATGAAGCATGCGACCAGCAACGTGGAAATCTCGCCACCGCGAGCTGATGCCTGCCGCGTGCAGCGGCATGCAAGGACACTGACCATCAGCCCTTGAAGCCCTGCCCCAGCAGATAGACTTCGCGTGAGCGTGCACGCGACGCTTCCGGCTTGCGGGTCACGACCTTCTTGAAGCTGCCGCGCATATCCTTCAGATAGGCATCGAAGCCCTCGCCCTGGAAGACCTTGACCAGGAAATTGCCACCCGGCTTGAGGGTCTGGCGCGCCAGATCCAGCGCCAGCTCGACCAGATACATGCCGGCAGGCTGATCGATCGCGCTCATGCCGCTCATGTTGGGCGCCATGTCGGAGATCACGAGGTCCACCGGGCGGTCACCCAGGGTAGCCAGAATCTGGTTCAGCACGGCCTCTTCGGTGAAGTCGCCCTGAATGAAGTCGACACCGGCCAGGGCGTCCATCTCGAGAATGTCGGAGGCGATGACCACGCCTTCCATGCCGACGCGGTCCGCGGCGATCTGGCTCCAGCCACCGGGGGCTGCGCCGAGGTCGATGACGGTGGCGCCCGGCTTGAGCAGGCGGTCCTTGTCATCGATTTCAATCAGTTTGTAGCTGGCACGGGAACGATAACCGTCGGCCCAGCTGCGCTGGACATAGGCGTCATCAAAGTGTTCCTTCATCCAGCCAGCACTGCTCTTGCTGGGGTGAGCCACGTTGTCACCTGGAATGTCGGGGAAAATCGAATACTGGCGGGAGATAGCGCGGGGGATAACGACGACACGAAAGGCGTGGCAAGCTTGCGCACGGGTCGTGTCATGAGCGTCGTCATGGAGTAGAATGGCGGGTCCTGCGCGCGGTTCCGCCCGTGGGCACAGACATTGCCTGCGCAACAGACGGGTTCACACCCCTGGATTTCAAGCCCTGGAGTCGACCCTGTCTTTCGCTACGCTCCCCGCTCCCATCGGACGCCAACAGGGAAACTTTACGATACCATGAGCTTGTCACAGTCACAAAAGAAAGCATTTCGCAGCATCGGGCACCATCTTGACCCGATCGTCACCGTCTCGGAAAACGGCCTTTCCGAAGGCGTCGTGACCGAACTGGAGCGCGCACTGCACGATCACGAACTGATCAAGCTGAAGCTGGCGATCAACGATCGCGAAGCGCGCGGCGAGGTGGCTCGCCACCTGTGCAGCGAAACCGGCGCGACCCTGATCCAGAGCATCGGCAAGATCGCTCTGCTGTATCGCCGCAACCCGCAGGCCAAGCCGAAGCTGTCGAACGTACAGCGCTTCAGCGAGAAGTAAGCCGCCGGGCCCAGGCCTGACGAGGCTCACCTCGCACGCCACGCCTGCCGCAGACAGAAACGCCGCCCTCATCGAGGGCGGCGTTTCTGTTTTCTGTTGCTGACAATCACGACCTGACGCGCTGATTCAGCTCGAAGGTGATGTCGTCCAGCGCCCGCTGGGTGACCTGATGACGCTTGAGTGTAGTCTTTCTGGACTCCCCATCACCGTTGCCGGCATCGCGATACTTGATGACCAGCGTCTTCTTGTCGAAGGTGAAATCCTCGATCAGCTCATAATCGATCTTGCGACACCCCATGAGTGGTGACGGCCGCAGATAAAGCGCCTGATCACCGAAGTGCGCCAGCGGCATCACCAGGTGGAAAACTCCCCTCGCCAACAGGGCACTCCCGAGGACCAATGATGGCGTCAACAGCGCCGAGTCCCCGGTGTACCGATAGGCAAACGACTGGGAGACCACATATGCCACCCCGAACAGCATGAACCCGAGCACCATGAAGATGGCCACCATGGAGGTTGCCATGATGCGCTTTTCCGGCTGACTTCCCTGTACTTCCATTACTCCCTCCCTGAAGGGTTTCGTGCCCGCAGGCCAAAAAAACAGCCCTGCCGGGGTTACCGGCAGGGCTGTCACGACACCAGGATCTGACGAATCAGAGGCGATGCACTTCAGATGTGATGCACTTCGGAGATTTCATACTCCACATCGCCACCCGGGGTAC
>NZ_CFDJES010000014.1:24996-32526 GCF_983723665.1 Cobetia sp.
CTTCAGATGTGATGCACTTCGGAGATTTCATACTCCACATCGCCACCCGGGGTACGCACGACCACGACATCCCCTTCTTCCTTGCCGATCAGCGCACGCGCGATCGGAGAGGTGACGGAGATCTTGCCGTCCTTGATGCTGGCTTCATCTTCGCCAACGATGCGATAGCGCACTTCGCTATCGTCATCGAGGTTCATCAGGTCGACCGTGGTGCCGAAGATCACCTTGCCGGTCTTCGGCAACTTGGTGACGTCGATCACCTGGGACATGGAGAGCTTGGACTCGATCTCCTGGATACGACCCTCGATGAAACCCTGCTGTTCACGCGCGGCGTGGTACTCGGCATTCTCCTTGAGATCGCCGTGCTCACGGGCTTCCGCGATGTCAGCGATGACCCGGGGACGCTCAGTGCCCTTTAAGTGCTCGAGCTCCTTGCGAAGGCGGTCTTCGCCTTCGACGGTCATCGGACTTCTACTCATATCATGACTCCTGCATGCATATCCTGGAGACGACGGACCTTGACGTCGTTGCCGTAGGCAAGCGCCATGCACACGGCATTGGCACCCGCCAGCGTCGTGGCGTAGGGCACCTTGTGCGCCAGCGCCGTGCGACGGATCACGGACGAGTCATTGATGGCCTGACGTCCCTCTGTGGTGTTGACGATATAGGCGATCTCGCCGTTCTTGATCATGTCGACGATATGCGGCCGCCCTTCGAACACCTTGTTGACGGGTTCAACCTCGAGGCCGGCAGCGGCGATCACCTCTGCCGTGCCACGGGTAGCACAAAGCGTAAAGCCTAATGTTACCAGAGAGCGGGCCACCTCGATAACGCCCGCCTTGTCGAACTCACGCACGGACAGGAAGGCCTTGCGATCGCCAGCCAGGGTCGGGATGGCTTCACCGGCACCCAGCTGCGCCTTGTAGAAGGCTTCCGCGAAGGTATCGCCGGAGCCCATCACTTCGCCGGTGGACTTCATTTCCGGCGACAGGATCGGGTCGACCCCCGGGAACTTGGCGAACGGCAGCACCGCTTCCTTCACACTGTAGAAGGTCGGCACGATTTCCTGGGTGAAACCGATCTCTTCCAGGGTCTGGCCGGCCATGCAGCGTGCGGCGATCTGCGCCAGCGACTGGCCGATGCACTTGGAGACGAACGGCACGGTACGTGAAGCGCGCGGGTTGACCTCGATGACGTAGATCACGCCATCCTGCCAGGCCAGCTGCACGTTCATCAGGCCGACGACGTTGAGTTCCAGCGCCATGCGCTTGACCTGCTCGCGCATCTCTTCCTGGACGTCTGCCGGCAGCGAGTACGGCGGCAGGGCGCACGCGGAGTCACCGGAGTGGATACCGGCCTGCTCGATGTGCTGCATGATGGCGCCGATCACGACCTGCTTGCCGTCGGACACCGCGTCGATGTCGACCTCGATGGCCGCGTTCAGGAAGTGGTCCAGCAGCACCGGCGAGTCATTGGAGACCTTGACCGCGTGGGTCATGTAGTTCTCGAGCTCGGCGGCGGAGTAGACGATTTCCATCGCGCGGCCGCCCAGCACGTAGCTCGGGCGCACCACCAGCGGGTAACCGATGACCTCGGCCTTGACGAAGGCTTCCTCGAAGCTGCGCGCGGTGGCGTTTTCCGGCTGGATCAGACCGAGCTTCTCGATCATCTGCTGGAAACGCTCGCGGTCTTCGGCGCGGTCGATGGCGTCCGGCGTGGTGCCGATGATCGGCACACCGGCGGCTTCGAGCTCACGCGCCAGCTTCAGCGGCGTCTGGCCACCGAACTGGACGATGACACCGACCGGCTGTTCCTTGTCGGCGATCTCCAGCACGTCTTCCAGGGTGACCGGCTCGAAGTAGAGGCGATCGGAAGTGTCGTAGTCGGTCGAGACCGTTTCCGGGTTGCAGTTGACCATGATGGTCTCGTAGCCGTCCGCGCGCATGGCGAGGGAGGCGTGGACACAGCAGTAGTCGAACTCGATGCCCTGACCGATACGGTTCGGACCGCCACCCAGCACCATGATCTTCTTCTTGTCGCTGACTTCCGCCTCGCACTCTTCCTCATAGGTGGAGTACATGTAGGCGGTGTCGGACGCGAATTCGGCGGCACAGGTGTCGACGCGCTTGTAGACCGGACGGATGCCCTGCTTCTGACGGTGCTTGCGGAAGGCCTTCTCGGACACGCCCATCAGACGCGCCAGGCGCGCATCGCTGAAACCCTTGCGCTTGAGACGGAACAGACGATCAGCGTCCATCTCGCCCAGCGAGCTTGCGGCCACTGCGCCTTCCTGAGCGATCAGGTCGGCCAGCTGCACCAGGTACCAGCGGTCGATGTTGGTGAGGCGGAAGATCTCTTCGATATCGAGACCGGCACGCATGGCATCGGCGATGTAGAAGATACGCTCGGCACCGGCGGCCTGCAGCTCGCCCTTGATACGCGCCATGTTCTCGTCGCTGAAGTTCTCGACGATCGGGTCGAGACCGTCAACGCCGGTCTCCATGCCACGCAGCGCCTTCTGCAGGGATTCCTGGAAGGTACGGCCGATGGCCATGACTTCGCCGACCGACTTCATCTGCGTGGTCAGGCGGTCATTGGCCTGCGGGAACTTCTCGAAGGTGAAGCGCGGAATCTTGGTGACGACGTAATCGATGGACGGCTCGAAGGACGCCGGCGTCTTGCCACCGGTGATGTCGTTCTGCAGCTCGTCCAGGGTGTAGCCGACGGCCAGCTTGGCGGCGATCTTGGCGATCGGGAAACCGGTCGCCTTGGAAGCCAGTGCCGAGGAACGCGACACACGCGGGTTCATCTCGATCACGACCATGCGGCCAGTGTCCGGACAGATGCCGAACTGGACGTTGGAACCGCCGGTCTCCACGCCGATCTCACGCAGAACGGCCAGCGATGCATCACGCATCAGCTGGTATTCCTTGTCGGTCAGGGTCTGGGCCGGGGCGACGGTGATGGAGTCGCCGGTGTGCACGCCCATCGGGTCGAAGTTCTCGATGGCACAGACGATGATGCAGTTGTCGTTCTTGTCACGAACGACCTCCATCTCGTATTCCTTCCAGCCCAGCAGCGATTCGTCGATCAACAGCTCGCGGGTCGGCGACAGCTCGAAGCCGCGATGGCAGATCTCTTCGAATTCTTCACGGTTGTACGCCACGCCGCCGCCGGAACCGCCCATGGTGAAGCTGGGACGGATGATGGACGGGAAGCCCAGCTCGGCCTGGATTTCCCAGGCTTCTTCCATGGAGTGCGCGACCTTGGCCTTCGGGCACGCCAGACCGATCTTCTTCATCGCCTTGTCGAAGCGATCACGGTCTTCGGCCTTGTCGATGGTGTCGGCGTTGGCGCCGATCATCTCGACACCGTACTGCTCGAGCACGCCTTCGCGCTCCAGCGCCAGCGCACAGTTCAGCGCGGTCTGGCCGCCCATGGTCGGCAGGATGGCGTCCGGGCGCTCCTTCTCGATGATGCGCGCCACGGTTTCCCAGGTGATCGGCTCGATGTAGGTCGCATCGGCCATCACCGGGTCGGTCATGATGGTTGCCGGGTTGGAGTTGACCAGGATGACCCGGTAACCCTCTTCACGCAGGGCCTTGCAGGCCTGTGCGCCGGAATAGTCGAACTCGCACGCCTGGCCGATGACGATGGGGCCGGCGCCGATGATCAGGATGCTTTTCAGGTCTGTACGTTTCGGCATGTCTCTTCCCGCAATGATCTGGTGACTGAACTCAACGATGGATCAGGCCCTCGGGCCTGCGCTCGGCTCAGCGTCGCGCGCGCATCATCTCGATGAAACGATCGAACAGCGGGGCGACGTCCTGCGGGCCGGGACTGGCTTCCGGGTGACCCTGGAAGCTGAAGGCCGGGCGGTCGGTGCGCTCGATGCCCTGCAGGCTACCGTCAAACAGCGACTTGTGGGTCGCGCGCAGGCTGCTCGGCATGCCCGCTTCATCCACTGCGAAGCCGTGGTTCTGGCTGGTGATCATCACCACACCGCTGTCGAGGTCCTGCACCGGGTGGTTGGCACCATGGTGACCGTGGCCCATCTTGACCGTAGTCGCACCGGAGGCCAGTGCCAGCAGCTGGTGACCCAGGCAGATGCCGAAGACCGGCGTGTCGGTCTCGAGCACTTCACGAATCGCGGTGATGGCGTAGTCGCAGGGCTCGGGGTCGCCCGGGCCGTTGGACAGGAAGACGCCATCCGGATTGAGCGCCAGCACCTCGGCGGCAGGCGTCTGCGCCGGCACGACGGTCAGGCGGCAGCCGCGGGAGGCCAGCATGCGCAGGATGTTGTGCTTGACGCCGTAGTCGTAGGCGACCACGTGGAAGGGACGCTCGGACTCACGGGTATCGGCGTAGCCTTCGCCCAGTGTCCATTCGCCTTCGTGCCACTCGAACTGCTCGCTGCAGGAGGCTTCCTTGGCCAGGTCCATGCCCTTCAGACCCGGGAAGGCGCGTGCCGCTTCCAGCGCGCGCTCGACGACGTCATCACCCTGGGCATCTTCACCGGCGAGGATGGCACCGTTCAGGGAGCCCTTCTCGCGCAGGATGCGCGTCAGGCGACGCGTGTCGATATCAGCGATGCCGACGACATTCTCGTCGCGCAGGTACTGATCGAGGGAGCGAGTGGAACGGAAGTTGCTGGCCAGCAGCGGGAGGTCGCGAATGACCAGGCCGGCGGCTGCGACGCTGTCGGACTCGGTGTCCTCGTCGTTGATGCCGGTATTGCCGATGTGCGGATACGTCAGAGTGACGATCTGTCGGGTGTAGGAGGGATCGGTCAGGATTTCCTGGTAGCCGGTCATGGCAGTGTTGAACACTACCTCGCCGCTGGTCTGCCCATCAGCACCGATGGCGCTGCCGTGAAATACACTGCCGTCTTCCAAGGCCAGTATCGCGGGTTTGATCAACGCAACGTCCTCCCCATAGTGTCCACTTTCCTGCCCGGAATCCGCGGTCGAACACCGGACATGCTGCTTGATTATCGTGCTCGGCATTCGCCGAGCCTGTGTCCCGCTGCCGACTTCTGCCAGGTGCCTGTCACTGGACAGACGCGCGCCAGAAGCGGCAAATTCAGGTTGCAAAAAAGCGGGACGAAACCGAAAAATCAGGTTTCATCCCGCTTGTTATCATTCTTCGGAATGCTGCTGGCCCGAGCGCTGCCAAAACGGCAACCAATAGGGCGGCCAAGAACGTGGCCAAATTGGGTAGAGATTACCGGAATCCTTGAGTGCTGACCACCCCGCGCATGCCCCGCCAGCAGGCGACAAGGCCCACGATACGGTCGTTTCGTCGCCGCGGTCAGCTTGACGAAACCCTTGGCCGAGCCGGGACACTGCACAGCGCTTGTAAAGCGAAGCAGTCCAGCGGCGCAAGGCGGCCAGAATGGCTCACGCGTGCGCCGCATCCTGCCCACCGAGACAGCTTTCAAGAAATTCTCCTGAATGTCGCCAGACTGTCATCTCAGCGCTTGGCTCTCCATTCCGCTCCCCACTTTGCTCTCTACTTCGCTCACTTGAGTCCCAGCACATCCTGCATGTCATAGCGGCCGACTTCGCGCCCTGACAGCCATTCGGCCGCGCGTGCCGCGCCCTTGGCGAAGGTCATGCGGCTCGACGCCTTGTGGGTGATCTCGATGCGCTCGCCTTCGGTGGCGAACATCACGGTGTGCTCACCGACGATGTCACCGGCACGCACGGTGGCGAAGCCGATTTCCTTGTCGGTACGCGGGCCGCACTGACCTTCACGCGCGAAGACACCGTGGGTGGCGAGATCACGCCCGATGGAATGTGCCACGGCCTCGCCCATCGCCAGCGCCGTGCCGGACGGGGCATCGACCTTGTGACGGTGGTGCGCCTCGATGATCTCGATGTCATAGCCGGCATCGCCCAGGGCACGCGCGGCGGTTTCCAGCAGCTTGAGGGTCAGGTTGACGCCGGAGCTCATGTTGGCCGCGAACACGAAGGGCACGCTGTCACGGTAGCCATCCAGCTGCTCGAGCTGCTCCGGCGTGAAACCGGTCGTGCCGATCACCATGCGCTTGCCGTGCTCAGCGCACAGCGCCAGGTTGGCCAGTGTCACCTGCGGTGCGGTGAAGTCGATCACCACATCGAAGTCATCCACCACGGCAGCCAGACTGTCGCTGGCGACCACGCCCAGACGGCCCTGACCGGCCAGCTCACCGATGTCGACGCCCGCCAGGGAGCTGCCGGATTCGACGATGCCCGCCGCCAGCGTCAGACCTTCCACTGCACCGACGGCCTCGACCAACGTGCGTCCCATGCGTCCGGCGACGCCCATGATTGCGATACGGGTCATGCTGACTCCTGCCTGTTGTGGGTCTTGAGGGTGACAGCCCGCGAGCATGCCCCGAGCGTGCCACCTATGCTGTGGCCACGAGTATATCAGCCGCCTGCAGCGTTGGCTGACGTCATGTATTTGTGCCGGTTACGCGCTAGAGTAGCCTCGTACCAGGTTGTCTCCTGTTGATCGTCATTTTTCTCATCACCGCTCAGTCTCCGGAGTCAGCATGCCTGCACGCCAATCCCCCACCTCGCGCCGCTGGCGCATGCTCCAGACCCTCGCTGTCACCACGGTGCTCGCCGGCCTGTTGAGCGCCTGCGGCGTTCACCCGCGCCCCTACACGCTGGCATCGCCGGAACAGAAGAGCGAGTTCCCGGAAATCCAGTGGTGCGGCACGCTCAGGCTGCCGGGCAAATGGCTGGATGACACCCCCGTCGGGGGCCTGTCGGACATCGGCTGGGACCAGGACGAGTCACTGCTGTATGCCGTGTCGGACCGCGGCTGGCTGCATCGTCTGCGACTCGCCTTCCGTCACGGTGAACTGGTCGGGGCCAAGGCGCTCAATACCTACACCCTGCGCGACGAGACCGATGTCTCGCTGCGCGGCGCCCTCAGTGATGCCGAGGGCCTGCAGCTGCTGCGCGCGAACAATGACCGCCGCGGCGATTCCCGCCTGGTGATCAGCTTCGAGCAGCAGCCACGCGTCGAGCACTTCCTGCCCAGCGGCCTGGCCGTCAGCGAGCCCTTCACCCCGATGGGCGCGCGCGGCGCGGCGCCCAACAACGGCATGGAAGCCCTGACCCTGCACCCGGAATACGGCATGCTCGCCGGACTGGAAGCCACGCCGGAGGGCATGAGCGAGGGCATGACGCGCATCTTCAGCCTCGACGACAAGCACGAGTGGAGCTACCCGCTGGCCAGCGACACCGGCTCGAGCCTGACCGCGATGGAGATGCTGCCCGACGGTGACATGCTGATGCTGGAGCGCGCCTTCTCGCCGCCCTTCCCGCTGGTGATCAGTCTGCGCCGCGCGCATCTCGGTGAGCCCGGCACCCAGGCCGAGGTGCGCACCCTGGCACGCCTGTCGAGCGGCGATGGCTGGTCGCTGGACAACTTCGAAGGGCTGACGCATCTGGAAGGCAATCGCTTCCTGATGATCTCGGATGACAACTTCAGCAGCTTCCAGACCACGCTGCTGAGCTGCTTTGCCGTCATCGA
>NZ_CFDJES010000014.1:32626-34917 GCF_983723665.1 Cobetia sp.
GACGGCAAGGCGAATGCCTAGGGCTTCATGTCTTCGAAGAACTTCTTCACGCCATCGAAGAAGCTGTTCTCCTTCGGTGAATGGCTCTTGCCGGTATCACCGAGGCTCTGCTGGAACTGACGCAGCAGCTCCTTCTGCTCTTCATTCAGGCTGACCGGGGTCTCGATGACCACCTTGCACAGCAGGTCCCCGGCGGGGCCGCCGCGCACCGGCTTGACGCCCTTGCCGCGCAGACGGAACAGCTTGCCGGTCTGGGTCTCGGCCGGAATCTTCAGCACGACACGTCCGTCGAGGGTCGGCACGTTGAGCTCACCGCCCAGCGCCGCATCGACGAAGCTGATCGGCACTTCACACTGCAGATGACGACCATCGCGCTTGAAGATCTCGTGCTCGCGCAGGTTGACCTGCACATACAGATCACCTGACGGCCCGCCGTTGACACCGCCCTCGCCTTCGCCGTTCAGACGGATGCGGTCGCCGGTGTCGACGCCCGGCGGAATCTTGACCGAGAGGGTCTTGGATTCCTGGACGCGGCCTTCGCCGTGACACTTGCGGCACGGCACGCTGATCTTCTCGCCACGACCGTGGCAGGTCGGACACGCCTGCTCGACCGCGAAGAAGCCCTGCTGCATGCGCACCTTGCCCATGCCATTGCAGGTCGGGCAGGTTTCCTTGCTGGAACCCGGCTCGGCACCATCGCCATCACAGTGGCCACAGGCCGCCAGACGCGGCACGCGGATATCGACCGTGGTACCGGCAACCGCCGATTCCAGATCGAGATCCAGGTTGTAACGCAGGTCGCTGCCGCGCTGCGGAGCGTTCGGATTGCGACGACCACCGCCGCCACCGAAGATGTCACCGAAGACATCGCCGAACACATCGCCGAAGCCGCCGGCACCACCACCGCCAAAGCCGCCGCCACCGAAGCCACCGCCGCCCTGACCATCGACACCGGCATGACCGAACTGGTCATAGGCGGCGCGCTTGTCAGCATCGGACAGCACTTCGTAGGCTTCAGAGACTTCACGGAACTTCTCGGCCGAAGTTTCATCATCCGGGTTGCGGTCCGGGTGATGCTTCTGGGCCAGGCGTCGGTACGCCTTCTTGATGTCCTTGGTGTCGGCGCCACGCTCGACACCAAGCACTTCGTAATAATCACGCTTGGACATGGATCAGGTCCGCCTGGATTGCTGGCAGCCTGAGGCTGCCGGTCTGTTCTGGAATGCCGGTTGTCACCGGTGGCTCGCGGCTAGCGCAAGGCGCCACCGATGCAAACGACAACGCGGGACACCTTCACAAGGCTCCCGCGCTGTCATCAGACGTCGTTCAAGAAATCCCTCAGGACTTCTTGTCGTCGTTGACTTCCTCGTACTCGGCGTCAACCACGTCGTCGTCCTGCTTCTTGCCAGCCTGACCTTCGGCAGCCTGCTCACCCTGGGCGCCCTGCTCGGCGTAGAGCTTCTGCGCCAGGTTGCCGGACGCTTCGGTCAGTGCATCCAGCTTGGCCTGGATCGCATCCTTGTCGTCGCCTTTCAGGGCTTCTTCCAGCTCGGAGATCGCCGTCTCGATGGCTTCCTTCTCGCTGGCTTCGGCCTTGTCACCGGCTTCGGTCAGGGTCTTCTTGGTCGCGTGAATCATGCCGTCGGCCTGATTGCGCAGCTGGACCATTTCCTCGAACTTCTTGTCTTCGTCGGCGTTGGCTTCCGCGTCACGCACCATCTGTTCGATCTCGTCGTCGGACAGGCCGCCGGAAGACTTGATGACGATGGACTGCTCCTTGCCGGTCGCCTTGTCCTTGGCGGACACGTTCAGGATACCGTTGGCATCCAGGTCGAAGGCGACTTCGATCTGCGGCACACCGCGCGGCGCCGGCGGAATGTCGGCCAGGTCGAAGCGACCCAGAGACTTGTTCTGCGCGGCCTGCTTGCGCTCACCCTGCAGGACGTGGATGGTCACCGCGCCCTGGTTGTCATCAGCGGTGGAGAACACCTGGGACTTCTTGGTCGGGATGGTGGTGTTCTTCTCGATCAGCGGCGTCAGCACGCCACCCATGGTCTCGATACCGAGGGTCAGCGGGGTCACGTCCAGCAGCAGCACGTCCTTGACGTCGCCGCCCAGCACGCCGCCCTGGATGCCGGCGCCGACGGCGACCGCTTCATCCGGGTTGACGTCCTTGCGAGCTTCCTTGCCGAAGAACTCGGCCACCTTGGACTGCACCAGCGGCATGCGGGTCTGACCACCGACCAGGATGACGTCGTCGATCTCGGAGGCGGACAGGCCGGCGTCGGACA
>NZ_CFDJES010000015.1:0-10532 GCF_983723665.1 Cobetia sp.
CTGTCATCAGTCGTTGATGTCCTGACAACCTGTTACTGACGACCATGACTGAGTGAGTGTTGCTGATGAGAGTGGCGGCGGCGCGATATAACAATGATTGTCCGAGGTGCTCGAGACAGCCAAGGAGAGACCGCAATGACTGCCTATCCGAATATCTTCCGTCCGCTGACGTTGGGCCACATCACGCTCAAGAACCGTGTGCTGATGGGCTCGATGCACACGGGGCTTGAGGAGACTCCCGATGGCTTCGCGCGCCTGGCGGCGTTCTATCGTGAGCGTGCACGCCACGGGGTGGCGCTGATCGTCACGGGCGGTATCGCGCCGAATGCGGAAGGGGCTGTCATGCAGGGGGCCGCGAAGCTGACCACCCCGGAAGAGGCGGAGCACCATCGCGAGGTCACCGAGGCGGTGCACGCCGAGGATGGGCGCATCTGTCTGCAGATTCTGCATGCGGGGCGCTATGCCTACTCGCCGGATCAGGTCGCGCCCTCGGCGATTCAGGCGCCGATCAACCCCTTCACGCCACGCGCGCTGAGCACGTCAGAGGTCAAGGAGCAGATTGCTGACTACGTGCGCTGCGCCAGCCTGGCCCGCGAGGCCGGCTATGATGGCGTCGAGGTGATGGGCTCGGAAGGCTATTTCATCAACCAGTTCATCTGTCGGCGCACCAATCAGCGCGAGGATGAGTATGGTGGCAGCTTCGAGAATCGCATCCGCCTGGCGGTGGAGATCGTCGCCGGCATTCGCGCCGCGCTGGGTGAGGACTTCCTGATCATCTATCGCCTCTCGATGCTGGATCTGGTCGATGAGGGCAGCACCTGGGAGGAAGTGGTCGCGCTCGGCAAGGCCATCGAGGCGGCAGGGGCGAGCCTGATCAATACCGGCATCGGCTGGCATGAGGCGCGTGTGCCGACCATCGTCACCAGCGTGCCGCGCGCTGTCTTCACCGGGCTGACCCAGCGCATGAAGCAGGAACTCAGTCTGCCTCTGATCACCACCAATCGCATCAACATGCCTGAGATTGCCGAGTCGGTGCTGGCCGAGGGCCATGCCGACATGGTGTCGATGGCGCGACCGTTCCTGGCGGACCCGCAATGGGTCAGCAAGGCCAGGGCGGACGATGCTGTCATCATCAATACCTGCATCGCCTGCAATCAGGCGTGTCTCGATCACACCTTCCAGATGAAGCTGACCTCGTGTCTGGTCAATCCGCGTGCCTGTCACGAGACCGAGATGGTGATCGAGCCTGCGCGACATGAGCGCCGCGTGGCAGTGGTGGGCGCAGGTCCTGCGGGACTGTCTGCCGCCGTGACGGCGGCCGAGCGTGGTCACGAGGTAGTGCTGTTCGAGGCGCAGTCCGAGGTGGGTGGCCAGTTCAATTTCGCGCGTCGCATTCCCGGCAAGGAAGAGTTCGACGAGACGCTGCGTTACTTCAACGAGAAGCTGATGCGTTGTGGGGTCGAGGTGCGCCTCAATACTCGCGCCACCGCCGAGAAGCTGGCGGAATTCGATGCCGTGATTCTGGCCTCGGGGGTGAAGGCGCGGACGCCGGATATCGAGGGTGTCGAAGCCGGTATCGAGCGGGGTCAGGTGCTCAGCTATGCCGAGGCGATCAGTGCGCCGGAGCGGGTCGGGCGTCGCGTGGCGTTGATCGGGGCTGGCGGGATCGGCTTCGATGTCGCGGAGCTGATGACTCACGTCGAGCCGTCGCCCTCGCTGGATGGTGAGCTGTGGTGCGAGGAGTGGGGGGTGGATCTCTCGGTCAGCACGCCTGGCGGCCTCAAGGCACCCGTGGTGCCGCAGGCGCCTCGTGAGGTGTGGCTGCTGCAGCGCAAGACCTCCAAGCCCGGCAAGGGACTGGGCAAGACCACTGGCTGGGTGCATCGCGCGACCCTCAAGCAGCGTGGCGTCAAGATGGTCGCCGGCTGTGAGTATCGCTCGATCGACAGCGAAGGCCTGACCGTCAGCCTCAATGGCGAAGAGCAGCATCTGGCGCTGGACAGCATCGTGCTGTGCGCCGGGCAGGATTCGGTGCTGGAGCTGAAGGCGCCTCTGGAGGCGGCGGGGGTGGAGCTGCATATCATCGGGGGCGCCGACAAGGCGGCAGAGCTGGATGCCAAGCGCGCGATCGCGCAGGGCACAATGGCGGCCGCTGCCCTTTGAGTTGACCGCGATCACGCATGGGGATATTCAGCGTTGAGCTGAGCCTGACCACTGCCTAGACTGATGGAAGCCACCGCGGACGCCGTGCCTTTGCTGCATGTGCCTCCGTGGTGGCTTTGTCGTCTTCAGAGTTTGCCTCGGGCGCCGCGCCAGCGGCTCGATGCGCTCTGATCTCTGCCTTGCCGCCACGATGGGATCTGCTCATGTCACCGCACGCTGCCGCCTCACGCCATGCCACCGCTGAGGCTCTGATGCCGGACACCGAGGACAGTCCTTTGCCGCCTCACAGGGAGGATGCTCGGGCTTCATCATCGCTGGCCGCCTCCCCGCCGGTAGCCGAGACACTGGACAGCCTGCTGGATCTGTTCACGCCGCCAGCGGTCGAGCGCCTGGCGTGGCCGCTGGCCGATGAGGCCGGTGTGATCGTCGAGTGCCTGCGCGCCGACACGCTGGACAGCGAGATTTCCGGCAACAAGGCCTGGAAGTTGCGCCTGCCGCTGGCCAGGGCGTTGAGCGAGAAGCGGGGCATCATCAGCTGTGGGGGTGGTTGGTCGAACCATTTGCATGCGCTGGCGGCGGCGGGGGCCAGATTGGGCATCGAGACGCATGGCCTGGTGCGCGGGCATCCCGAAGCGCCGCTGACGCCCACGCTCGCCGATGCGCGCGACAATGGCATGCGCTTGAGTTTCGTCTCGCGAGCCGAGTACCGGCAGCGCGACCAGCCTGATTTTGCCAGGCGCCATGGCGAGGGGGTATGGATTCCCGAGGGTGGCGGTTGCGTGGAAGGCGTCGCCGGGCTGGCGCCGTTGGCTCAGGCGCTGGCCGAGCCGGTGCCGGGCGAATCTGCGCCGCAGCTGGTGCTGCTGGCCTGTGGCAGCGGCACGACGCTTGCCGGGGTGCTGAGTGCGCTGGGCGAGCGCGATGGGCTGCGGGTCATCGGGGTGCCGACCATGAATCATGGCGATCAGCTCTATCATCGTGTGCGTCGCCTGCTGGCGGAAAGTGGCGGCAGCCAGCAGAAGACGCCGGAGTGGGGCCTGTGGCTGGGGGCGCAGGCCGGCGGCTTTGCCAAGGCGCCTGACTGGTTGATCCAGTTCATTCAGCGCTTCGAGGCCGAGACCGGCGTTGCGGTGGAGCCGGTCTACACTGCCAAGCTGTTCGCGGCGCTGGCGCATCATCTGGCCAATGGCCTGATCGCGCGCGGTACGCGCATTCGCGTGCTGCACAGCGGGGGCTTGCAGGGGCGGCGAGGTTATCCGGCGTTGCAGGCCATCTGAGGGTGCTGGCGAGGCGAGTGTCATCTGGCTCGTCTCCTCTCGCGAGGCGCCCTCCGGTGGCTTGCGTGCAGCCTTCACCTGCCACTGGCGGCGGCGTGCAGCGCTGTTATGATGGAGTTTCTGCAGCGGCTCCTGCCATCCGGGAGCCGTGTCTGTTTCACCGGACAGGGTGATCCCCTGTCCCGCTCTGGAAATTCCCATGACGACTGACGCCATTGCCCCGACCCCCGCTGCGACCTCTGCTGCCGATGAAGCGTGCACTTCACGCTTTCTGGCCAGTGACAACACGTCCGGTATCTGTCCCGAGGCGATGGCGTACATGATGCAGGCCAATCGTGATGACGATCTCGCCTACGGCAATGACCGCTGGACACAGCAGGTCACCGACAGCTTTCGTCAGCTGTTCGAGACCGAGTGCGAGGTGTTTTTCGTCTTCAATGGCACCGCCGCCAACTCCCTGTCGCTGGCCCACCTGTGCCAGTCCTACCACAGCGTCATCTGTCACGAACTGGCCCATATCGAGACCGATGAATGCGGTGGGCCGGAGTTCTTCTCCAACGGGTCCAAGTTGCTCAACGCGCCGGGCCCCGACGGCAAGCTGACGCCGGAAGGCATCGAGCAGCTGGTTACCAAGCGCAGCGATATCCACTATCCGCGTCCGCGCGTGATCTCCCTGACCCAGTGCACCGAGGTCGGCACTGTCTACAGCCTGGAAGAGCTGCAGGCGCTTCGTGAAGTGGCGGACCGTCATGATCTGCAGATCCATATGGATGGCGCCCGTTTCGCCAATGCCTGCGCCGCGCTGAATGTCTCGCCGGCCGAGCTGACCTGGAAGGCGGGTGTGGACGTGCTGTGCTTCTCCGGCACCAAGAATGGTCTGGCCATGGGGGAGGCGGTGATCTTCTTCGATCGCAAGCTGGCACGCGATTTCGATTACCGCTGCAAGCAGGCCGGTCAGCTGGCCTCCAAGATGCGTTTCATCGCGGCGCCCTGGATGGGGCTGCTGGAAAATGATGTCTGGCTGAACAATGCCCGCCATGCAAACGGCATGGCGCAGTATCTGGCCGAGCGACTCGAGGCGCTGGAGGGCATCGAGCTGCTGTTCCCCAGCGAGGCCAACAGCGTGTTCGCCAGCTTCCCCGAGCATGTGCTGGCGGCACTGCGTGAGCGTGGCTGGACCTTCTATACCTTCATCGGTGCGGGTGGCGCGCGCTTTGTCTGCTCCTGGAATACCACCACCGAGTTGCTCGACGCCCTGCTCAAGGATATTCGCGACGTGCTGTGAGCCTCTTGATTCAGACAGTCCCGAAGGCGTGAGCGCCTCCCTCGAGATCCCCATCGCGCCGGCGGTGGGGATTTTTTTGTGGCCGGTTGTCCGGTCTTGTCAACGTCATGCGTGATTGAGGCAAGAGTCTGATCAGGTTGGTAGCCACTTCGTCGCCAGTCGTTGTTTTCATGGTCTTTGTGGTGAGCCAGGAGGCTGTATGAAGCGTGGCGGAGGTGGTCGGGAGTGAAGTGTGGGCGCGGCCATTCTTGCTCGACGGGCTGGTATGCAGTGTCGTCTGGGCGTGAGAGTGACTGGCGTCAACCGTCAGTCTGTTCCTATGCTCAAGGTGTGCTGCGGTGCAACATGACATGAGTGAATCACCCGCGACAGCAGAAGCATTGGTCGAGTTTTCGCGTCTTTCGAAGCTTTCTTCAACGCGTTGTCAGGGGCGTTCAGGCGCCATCGTAGTGTCTGCTGACCCACTGGCTGCCGTAGATCCTGCGGTGCTTGGCAGAACTGGCTCCGCCGGCGGAAAGTTCGTTGAATGCATTCATTCACTGTATTGGACACCAGCACCCTATATCGACCTATGCTGATAAACACGCCGAGGCAGTCGTCCTGCGTACGCTATCCAGGCTGAGCGGACGAACGAATTTTGCGGTCTTACCTGAGTGGGCCCGGCGATGGTCCCAGCGACTGATGTCGCGACAAGGAGGCTTCCATGAGCATCTTCGATCACGTGCAGAGCCGCTACGAGCGGATTCAGCAAGAAGAGATGAGTCTCCAGGAGTACCTGGAGTTGTGCCGGCAGGACACTACTGCCTACGCCAGCGCTGCCGAGCGCATGCTGGCGGCCATCGGTGAACCGGAGGTCATCGATACCGCCAAGGACCCCAGTCTTTCCCGTATCTTTTCCAACAAGCTGATCCGCCGTTATCCAAGCTTTGCCGAGTTCTATGGCATGGAAGAGGCTATCGAGCAGATCGTTTCCTACTTCCGGCATGCGGCGCAGGGACTGGAGGAGCGCAAGCAGATCCTGTATCTGCTCGGCCCGGTGGGCGGCGGCAAGTCGTCTCTGGCGGAGCGTCTCAAGCTGCTGATGGAGCAGATTCCCTTCTATGCCATCAAGGGCTCGCCGGTCTTCGAGTCTCCGCTGGGGCTGTTCTCGCCGGAGGAAGATGGCGAGCTGATCGAGAAGGAGTACGGCATTCCCCAGCGCTGCATGCGCAGTGCCATGTCACCGTGGGCCGCCAAGCGCCTCAAGGAATATGGCGGTGATATCAGCAAGTTCCGCGTGGTCAAGCTCTATCCCTCGCGCCTCAATCAGATCGGTATCTCCAAGACCGAGCCGGGCGATGACAACAACCAGGACATTTCCGCGCTGGTCGGCAAGGTCGATATCCGTCAGCTGGAGCTCTATGCCCAGGATGACCCGGATGCCTACAGCTTCTCCGGCGGGCTGTGCAAGGCCAACCAGGGGCTGATGGAATTCGTCGAGATGTTCAAGGCGCCGATCAAGGTGCTGCATCCGCTGCTGACCGCGACCCAGGAGGGCAATTACAACCCGACGGAAGGCATGGGTGCGATTCCCTTCGATGGTGTGGTGCTGGCGCACTCCAACGAGAGCGAGTGGCAGGCATTCCGCAACAACCGCAACAACGAGGCCTTCCTCGATCGCGTCTATATCGTCAAGGTGCCTTACTGCCTGCGTGCCTCCGAGGAGGTCAAGATCTACGCCAAGCTGCTGGAGCATTCGTCGCTGAATCAGGCGCCCTGTGCCCCGGATACGCTGCGCATGCTGTCCCAGTTCATCGTGCTGTCGCGTCTGCGTGAGCCGGAGAATTCCAGCGTCTACTCGAAGATGCGCATCTATGACGGCGAGAACCTCAAGGATACCGATCCGCGCGCCAAGTCGATCCAGGAATACCGCGACAGCGCCGGTGTCGACGAGGGGATGGATGGGCTCTCGACACGCTTTGCCTTCAAGATTCTCTCCAAGGTCTTCAACTTCGATGCCAGTGAGGTCGCGGCCAATCCGGTCCATCTGCTCTACGTGCTGGAGCAGCGCCTCGATCAGGAGCAGTTGCCCAAGGAAACCCACGAGCGCTACCTGCGCTATATCAAGGAATACCTGGCGCCCCGCTACGTCGATTTCATCGGCAAGGAGATCCAGACCGCCTATCTCGAGTCCTATTCCGAGTATGGGCAGAACATCTTCGATCGCTATGTGACCTATGCCGACTTCTGGATCCAGGAGCAGGAGTATCGCGATCCCGAGACCGGCGAACTGCTGGACCGTCAGTCACTCAATGAGGAGCTGGAGAAGATCGAGAAGCCCGCGGGCATCTCCAACCCGAAGGATTTCCGTCACGAGGTGGTCAACTTCGTGCTGCGCGCACGGGCGCAGAACAACGGTACCAACCCGAGCTGGCAGTCCTACGAGAAGCTGCGTGCGGTGATCGAGAAGAAGATGTTCGCCAATACCGAAGAGCTGCTGCCGGTCATCTCCTTCAATGCCAAGGCCTCGGCATCCGACCAGCGCAAGCACGAGGACTTCGTGGCGCGCATGGTGGATCGCGGCTACACCGAGAAGCAGGTGCGCCTGTTGTCCGAATGGTACCTGCGCGTACGCAAGTCGCAGTAAGCCCTGCCGACTGACGACAGGCCTGCCGGCGGGCACGATTGCCGCCGGCACTTGCCATCCGGCCATCCGCTGAGGGCGGGGCCGGCAAGGAGGGCGAATGAGTTATTTCATTGATCGACGCAGCAATGCACGCAACAAGAGTGCAGTGAATCGACAGCGCTTCATTCGGCGCTATCGCAGTCATATCAAGCGGGCGGTGGAGGATGCCGTCAATCGGCGCTCCATCACCGACATGGAGCGCGGCGAGGAAGTCTCCATTCCGACGCGTGACATTTCCGAGCCGGTCTTCCAGCACGGACAGGGCGGCAAGCGGCGTGTGATCAATCCCGGCAACAAGGAATTTGTCGAAGGGGACCGCATGCGCCGTCCCAGCGGCGGTGGTGGGGGAGGCGGCAGTGGCGAGGGCCAGGCCTCCAATCAGGGCGAGGGGGAAGACGACTTTGCCTTCACCCTGTCGCGTGAGGAATTTCTCGAGTTCGTCTTCGACGGGCTGGAACTGCCGCATCTGGAGCGCAAGCAGATCGCGGACATGGAAGAGGTGCGCCCGGTGCGCGCGGGGATCGCGCGTGACGGCACACCGGCACGTATCAACATCGTGCGCTCGATGCGTTCAGCACAGGCGCGGCGCATCGCGATGCGTTCCCCGATCAAGCGGGCGCTGAAGGAGGCTGTCGAAGCGCTGGAGCAGGAGGAGCGCAAGGACCCGGTGCTGCGCAACAAGGTGCGCATCAGTGAGCTCAAGGCGGAAATCGAGCGGCTCGAGGCGCGCCTCAAGGCGGTGCCGTTCCTCGATACCTATGATCTGCGCTACAACCACCTCATCAATCAGCCGATGCCGTCCAACAAGGCGGTGATGTTCTGCGTGATGGATGTCTCGGGGTCGATGACCCAGGCGCACAAGGACATCGGCAAGCGTTTCTTCCTGTTGCTGTATCTGTTCCTGGAGCGCAACTACGAGAAGGTCGAGCTGGTCTTCATTCGTCACCACACCGCTGCCAAGGAAGTCGACGAGGAGGAGTTCTTCTACTCCCGCGAGACCGGCGGCACCATCGTGTCCAGTGCCCTCACGCTGCTCGATGAGGTGATCGAATCGCGCTATCCGGCCGGTGAGTGGAATCTCTACGTGGCGCAGGCCTCGGATGGCGACAACTGGGACGACGATTCCACCAACTGTCGCGAACTGATGATCAAGAAGCTGATGCCGCGCCTGCAGTACTACGCCTATGTGGAGATCACGCCGCATGCCCATCAGGCGCTATGGGAGGAGTACGAGCGGGTCGAGGCGGAATTTCCGGAGCGCTTTGCCATGCAGCAGATCGTCGAGGCAGGCGATATCTACCCGGTATTCCGCGAGCTGTTCAAGCGCCGCATCAGCGCCTGATCACATCATGCGACGTGCCCGGCAGTCGCGCCGGGCCAGGAGGCCTCATGAGTCATGGTCTTGATGGCGGTCTTGATGACCGAATGAGCAAGCGCATCGATAGCCGGTTGGAAGACACCCAGCCGGCCAGCGGGTCGGATTGGACCTTCGAATTGCTCGAGCATTTCGAAAGCGAGATCGCGCGCATCGCCGCGCAGTACAAGCTGGATATCTACCCCAACCAGATCGAAGTGATCACGTCCGAGCAGATGATGGATGCCTACGCCAGCATCGGCATGCCGGTCGGCTACCATCACTGGTCGTTCGGCAAGCAGTTCCTGTCGGTGGAGCAGGCGTATCGGCGAGGGCAGATGGGGCTGGCCTATGAGCTGGTGATCAACTCCGACCCGTGCATCGCCTATCTGATGGAAGAGAACACCCTGATGATGCAGATTCTGGTCATGGCGCATGCCTGCTATGGCCACAACAGCTTCTTCAAGGGCAATTATCTGTTCCGCACCTGGACGGATGCCTCGGCGATCATCGACTACCTCGTCTTCGCGCGGAAATACGTGTCCGAGTGCGAGGAGCGTCATGGCGTGGACGCCGTCGAGCAGCTGCTCGATGCCTGCCATGCGCTGCAGAACTATGGCGTGGATCGCTACAAGCGTCCTTCAGCCATCTCGCCGGAAGAGGAGGTCCAGCGTCAGCAGGAGCGTGAGGCCTACCTGCAGGCCCAGGTGAATGCGCTGTGGACCACGATTCCCCAGGCGGGCGAAGAGGATGAGGTGGTCGATGAGGTCAATGACCCCCTCGGTCTGCATCGCCGCGGCCGCTATCCACCGGAGCCGCAGGAGAACCTGCTCTATTTCATCGAGAAGAATGCCCCGTTGCTGGAGCCCTGGCAGCGCGAGCTGGTGCGTATCGTGCGCAAGCTGGCGCAGTACTTCTATCCGCAGCGCCAGACGCAGGTGATGAACGAGGGCTGGGCGTGCTTCTGGCACTACACCATCATGAATCAGCTCTACGATGAGGGGTTGATTGGCGAGGGCGTGATCCTCGAGTTCCTGCAGTCGCATACCTCGGTGGTGCAGCAGCCCGGCTTCGATCACCCGCATTACAACGGCATCAATCCCTATGCGCTGGGCTTCGCGATGTTCACCGATATCAAGCGTATCTGTGAGCACCCCGATGATGAGGATCGTGAGTGGTTCCCGGATATCGCCGGCAGCGACTGGCTGGAAACGGTGCACTTCGCGATGCGCAACTTCAAGGATGAGTCCTTCATCCAGCAATTCCTGTCGCCCAAGGTGATCCGGGATCTCAAGCTGTTCTCACTGGTCGATGATGACAGCGATGAGCATCTCGTCATCGACGCCATTCACGACAGCCGTGGTTACAAGCGCATTCGTGAGGCGCTGTGCGTGCAGTACGCGCTGAGCCATCGTGAGCCGAATATCCAGGTGTGGGCCGCCAACATTCGCGGTGATCGCTCGCTGACCCTGCGCCATGTGCAGGATGATCGCCGCCCGCTGGCGCGCAGCGTCTACCCCGTGATGCGCTATCTGCATCAGCTGTGGGGCTTCCCTGTCCATCTGGAGTCGATGGAGAACGATGAGGTGGCAAGGCGCTACCAGTGGCCACTGCCGGAGGACGCCAGTCCCGGCTGACAGGGCGTCAGGTGACGCTCATGGTGGATCGAGGGGGTGTCGAGAGGATGCCAGCCCTGACCGGCACGCAATCGGCATAAGGCAGGTATGAAAAAACCGCCGTGAGGACACCCTCGCGGCGGTTTTCTTGTCTCAATCGGCTCTCGTGCTC
>NZ_CFDJES010000015.1:10632-21922 GCF_983723665.1 Cobetia sp.
CCGCCGTGAGGACACCCTCGCGGCGGTTTTCTTGTCTCAATCGGCTCTCGTGCTCGTGCTCGTGCTCGTGCTCGTGCTCTCAGTCAGAGGGTTCCGGTTGAGCGCCTCAGGCCGGGCGCTTGGTCCAGGACTGACACCAGCCCTTCGGCTCGACGCTATGGCTTGGGAAAAGCTGGCAGCCTTCGTTCTCGGGCTTGTAGAACATGCAGTTGGCGCAGTCCGAACCCGGCTTGAAGGCGGGGTGGTCCTTGGCTTCACTGGCGACTTCCACGTAGTTGAGCGCCTTGGCTTGCGGATTGGAGGTATCCAGTCGCGGCAGGTCAGCGGCAAGGGCGCGGGGTGAGAGTATGGCGGCGCCCAGTGGCAGGGCAGCGAGCCCCAGCAGGCTGTTGCGCATGAAGTTACGGCGGCTCTGATTGGCCATGGTCGGATTCCTTCTCATCAATGGAGCACAACCGTCGGGGTGTGCTGCGGTCACGGCTCGCCTGTCAGGAGGCGCTTGCATGTCAGTCGTTGCAGTGTCGCGGCTGCCACCGGCGCCTTGATGGGCAGTCTGTGTGGCATTGCTGGTCGCTTGCTGGCATTCATGGATGCAGGTGGCATGCCAGATGCTGAACATGTGGTCAGGTTCTGCGCCATCGGTGTTCGGGCAGATTTGTCAGGAGGTCTCTGCTCGCCGATGGTGCATCAAGCGGGTGCTACCTGCTTATTGTGGCTTGAGTTGGGGCAACCGTCAGCCTCGCTGGCAGAACTCTGGCATGATGGAATCGACGCAGGAACGTGAATGACGTCGCTGTGGCCCGCGAGCCATGGCGAAATGATGGATGCATGCCTTGCCGAGGTAACTGCAACGACAAGAAGGAAATGGCGGGATGCTGGATGTGATGGACGATATTCGCTCGGCCGGCCGCAAACTGTGGCGGGGCTTCGGGGTCAGCGTGGTGTTTGCACTGGTAGGGGGTGGGCTCTGGTGGTGGCAGGAGCGCGACTACCAGCAATTCTACGTCTGGCAGGGCGTGCCGCAGGCGCGTGCGCTGGACTGGAAGACGCTGGCGCGCGGCTTGCGCAGCGACGCCTATCTGGTGGGCTGGTCTGATCTGCGTGCCAACCCGTTATGGGTGACATGGCGGCTCGAGAATACTCAAGGGTCGCGACTGGGGGAGCGTCCTGACGAGTTCGAGCGCGACTGGCGCTCGCTGTGGCCCGTCACGCCGGATAGCTATCGCAACAGTGGCTACGACCGCGGACACCTGGCGCCCAACTACGCCATTGGCAAGGTCTACGGCGTCAAGGCGCAGCATCAGACCTTCCGCATGACGAATATCTCGCCGCAGACACCGGCGCTCAATCGCAAGCTATGGCAACGTCTGGAGGCTGCCATCATGGACAGTATCCTGCCGCGCGAAGGCGCACTATGGATCACGGCAGGGCCGGTCTTCAGCGGCAGTATCGAGCGGCTGCCCAATCTGATCGAGATTCCCGACGCCTTCTACAAGATCATCATCTCGCCCGGCTCCGGTCGGCAGGCACCTCGCGCGCTGGCCTTTCTCTTTCCGCAGCAGGTGAGGGGAGATGAGCCGCTGGATCGTTTTCTGGTCAGCATCGATCGCATCGAGTCTCTGACAGGGCTGGACTTCTTCCATGAGCTTCCCGATGACGTCGAGCAGCGCCTCGAGGCGCAAGTCGTGCGCGATGGCTGGCAGGTCGACAGTTTCAGTCGTACGCCATCACGTTATTGAGCTATAGCCAAGGTCCGACTGACAGGAACGTACTGAAGGAGTTCGGCGGACAGGTGCCGACTGAAGGGGTGCAGCTGAAAAGAGTTATCCACAATGCCTGGCGTAGTAATGGGTGTGGACAAGTTGCGCATGAGGCGAGCGGTATTTTCTTCGCGACATGCGAAAGACAGCGCAGGGCGCTGTGGGTCTGGGCAAAACAAGAGGATAAGTCAGTCAGGAGATTGCGAGGGGGAGTAACGCGATGTGAGCAGCAGGCGCTGCGAGGATGCATCGGATATCAACTTGATGGTGCCCAGAAGAGGACTTGAACCTCCACGTCCATACGGACACTAGCACCTGAAGCTAGCGCGTCTACCAATTCCGCCATCTGGGCATCAAGTTGTGTGCTGAAGTCTCAAGAGCTGAGTCTTGCAGCTGAACGAGCATGAAATCCTTGGTAGTGGATGCCATGTTCCCTGTTCGAGTGCGCATCGTGGTGCCCAGAAGAGGACTTGAACCTCCACATCCTTACGGATACTAGCACCTGAAGCTAGCGCGTCTACCAATTCCGCCATCTGGGCGAAGCGCGATACAGGGGTCGTTCGTTGTGAGTCTGACGTCCGTGGTGCCCAGGAGAGGACTTGAACCTCCACATCCTTACGGATACTAGCACCTGAAGCTAGCGCGTCTACCAATTCCGCCACCTGGGCAGACATCAGAACTCGTTTCGGTCCGCAGACCCGGATCAGCAGTCAAGTTGTTGAAACTTAAATGCTTTACCCGTTTTCTGGTATCCATCTTAACGTGTGTCACGCCAACATGAAACCTGAAATTGGTGCCCAGAAGAGGACTTGAACCTCCACGTCCATACGGACACTAGCACCTGAAGCTAGCGCGTCTACCAATTCCGCCATCTGGGCAAGTGGTGCCGAATAATACGGATGTACTGCGGGAATGCAAGCTTTTTCTTTCATGCCCTGCTGAGCGAGCCGCAGAAAGCCTCTCTCGCTTCATGAGGACAGACAGGGGGCAGACAGAGGGCAGAGAGAGAACAGACAGGTGAAGCTCATCAATTGGCGAGCTTTCAGACTTGAGAGTCTGGCCTAGGGCCGCCATTGAGAGCACTTAATGGCCCCTCCGCCGTGATGAGTGGCGGGGAATGGTTGGGTCGGCCCAAGGGTAGAGGCTATAATGCGCGGATGAGAGACAACCTGTCATTCCGTGCCGCGATCGCTGCCCGTCTCGAATTCATCGTCAAGGAATCCTGATTAATGACCCAATGGACGCTCAGCGACGACCCGCACGCGGAACGCGAAGCCCATAAGTACGACAAGCCCATCCCCAGCCGAGAGTTCTTGCTCGACAAGCTGGAAGAGTATGGCAAGCCCATTACCCACGAGAACATGAGCCGCATGCTCGGTTTCGAGGACGAGGAGCAGCAGGAAGCTGTGCGCCGTCGCCTCAATGCCATGGAGCGTGATGGTCAGGTGCTGCGCAATCGTCGCGGTGCCTATGCCCTGATCGACAAGCTGGACCTGATCCGTGGCCGCGTCGTCGGTCACCGCGACGGCTTCGGCTTCCTGGCGCGCGAAGATGGCGTCAAGCCGGACCTCGCCGTGCCGCCGCGCCAGATGCGTCGCGTCTTCCATGGCGATCAGGTGCTGGCTCGCGTCAGCGGCCGTGATCGTCGTGGCCGCGACGAGATCACCATCGTCGAGGTGCTGGCGCGCAATACCCAGACCCTGGTCGGCATCTACCGTCAGTCCGAGCCGGACTTCGGTGTGCTGATTCCCGAGAACTCGCGCATCGCGCAGGAAGTCATCATCCCCAACCGCGTGGCCAATGGTGCCAAGGACGGTCAGGTGGTGTCCGTGCGCATCACTCAGCAGCCCGCCACCCGCGTGCAGCCGGTGGGTGAAGTGGTCGAGGTGCTCGGTGAGCGCATGGACCCGGGCATGGAAATCGATATCGCGATCCGTTCCCACGATATCCCCAGTGAATTCCCGCCGGAAGTCGAAGACCAGATCTCGACCATTTCCGCCGAGGTGCTGGAAGAAGACAAGAAGGGCCGTATTGACCTGCGCGAGACGCCGCTGGTCACCATCGATGGCGAAGACGCGAAGGACTTCGATGACGCCGTCTGTGCCTGGCAGGACGACAATGGCAACTGGAAGCTGCTGGTCGCCATCGCCGACGTCTCCCACTACGTGCGTGGCGGCAGCCCGCTGGATCAGGAAGGCTATGTGCGCGGCAACTCGGTGTATTTCCCGGGTCAGGTCGTGCCGATGCTGCCGGAGCTGCTCTCCAACGGTCTGTGCTCGCTCAACCCGCATGTCGATCGTCTGACGCTGGTCTGTGAGCTGACCATCTCTGCCAGCAGTGGCGAGATGCTCGACTATCGCTTCTTCGAAGCCGTGATCCGTTCACATGCTCGCCTGACCTACGAGAAGGTCGGCACCATGCTGACCGACCCGGAAAGTGAGGAAGGTCAGGCATTGTGCCAGCAGTACAACGAACTGCTGCCGTCGCTGCACAACCTGCACGCGCTGTACGGCGTGCTGCGCAAGGCGCGTGACAAGCGCGGTGCCATCGACTTCGAGACCACCGAAACGCAGATCCTGTTCAACGATGAGCGCAAGATCGAGCAGATCGTGCCGCGTACCCGCAACGACGCGCACAAGCTGATTGAGGAATGCATGCTGGCAGCCAACGTCGCGACGGCACGCTTCCTGGATGAGCACGATCTCCCGGCCCTCTATCGTGTCCACAAGCAGCCGGCACCGGAGCGTCTGAACAACCTGCGCGCCTTCCTGGGTGAGCTGGGACTGACGCTGGAAGGTGGCGACGAGCCGGCACCCAAGGACTTCCAGGCACTGCGTGCCTCGATCGCCGAGCGCCCGGACCTCGACATCATCCAGACCGTGATGCTGCGCAGCATGACCCAGGCGGTCTACTCGCCGCAGAACGAAGGTCACTTCGGTCTGGCCTACGATGCCTACGCGCACTTCACCTCGCCGATCCGTCGCTATCCGGATCTGCTGGTGCACCGTGCGATTCGCTCCGTCATCCGTGGCCCGCGCAAGACCGACACCGTGCTGCGCGCCGAAGATGCCGTGACCGAGCGCCCGACCAAGTGGTGCCCGTACACCTTCGAGCAGATGCTCGAGCTGGGTGAGCACTGCTCGATGACCGAGCGCCGCGCCGATGAGGCGACGCGTGACGTCAACGACTGGCTCAAGTGCGAGTTCATGAAGGACAAGGTCGGGGAAGTGCTGGAAGGCACCGTCGCGGCGGTCACCCAGTTCGGCCTGTTCGTGCGTCTGGATGCCTACTACGTCGAAGGCCTGCTGCATATCTCCTCGCTGCCGTCCGACTACTATCACTACGAGGCCGAGAAGCATCGCCTCAAGGGTGAGCGTGCCGGCGTCAGCTATGGTCTCGGCGATGGCGTCACCGTCCAGGTGGCCCGTGTCGACATGGATGAGCGCAAGATCGACTTCATGCTCAGCGACCCGACGCCGCGTCCCAAGCGCAAGCCGCGCAAGGCACGCAGCAGCGAGGGCGACAAGCCGGCAGCCGGCAAGAGCGGTTCCGCCGCCAGCAAGGAAGCCGCTGCCAAGGGGCGTCCCGGCAAGCGTGAGCGCGAACGCCTCAAGTCCCTGACCGAGGAAGTCAGTCAGGAAGGCAATGGCAACGCGGCTGCGGCCGAAAAGCCGGCAGGTGAGCGTCCGCCGCGCAAGCCGCGCGGTGAGCGCAGTGATCGCTCGGGCCGTGGAGAGCGCAAGGCCGCCGCTGGCAATGAGCAGCAGCCCACCGCAGAGGCGCCCGCTGCGGCGCGTCCAGCCGTGCCGAGTGGTCCGGAAGCCGCCGACAGCCCGTTCGCGCCGGTCGCGCCGATGGGTGCCGCAGGCAAGGACGATCCGTCGCGCAAGCGGGGTTCGCGCTCGCGCGGGCGTCGCGGTAACGGCCGTAGCTGATTTCGGCTCGGCTCCTCGCGCGTCACTGCATCAGCCCCGGCTCCGGTCGGGGCTGATGCGTTGGGCAGTCGTCAGGCTGCACGATTTCAAGGCTGTCGCGTCGGCGGCAGCTCAGTTTCCGTCAATGTGACAGGGCCCGTCGGGTCATCAGTCAGGAAGGCACAATGAGTCAGGACAAGGGGCGCAAGCCCGGCCGCGGCAAGCCCGCCGGCGAGCGTGCTAGTCACGCCAGAAGTGAGCATTCCCGAGGTGAGCGCAGCGGCGCTCAGCGTCACGAGCGTGGCGGGGCACGCAAGGGTGGCGCTCGCGCCGCCGCGCCGAAGATTCCCGGTGGCCTGGAAGCCGTCTATGGCGTGCACGCCGTGGAAGCCTTGCTGGCACGTGACCGCGCACCCAGCGAGCTGTGGGTGCAGGCGGGCGAGGCCGAGCTGCGCCTGAGCGAGATCATCGAGCAGGCGCGTGCCGCCGGCTCGCGCGTCACCCTCAAGGGGCGTGAGGAGCTGGATGCACTGGCCGTCGGCGGTGGCGCCCATCAGGGGCTGGTCGCGCTGTGCGCGCCGCTGGCCACCGAGAACGAGACCGGCCTCAAGCTGCGTCTCGATGGCTGGTCCCACGCAGAAGCTCCGCTGTTTCTGGTGCTGGACTCCGTCACGGATCCGCACAACCTCGGTGCCTGCCTGCGCAGTGCCGATGCCGCGGGCGCCCATGGCGTCATCGTGCCCAAGGACAAGTCGGCCTCACTGAACGCGACCGTGCGCAAGGTGGCCTGTGGGGCAGCGGAAGTGGTGCCGGTCTATCAGGTCACCAACCTGGTCCGCACGCTGGACGCCATGAAGGAAGCCGGTGTCTGGGTGCTGGGCACGGCGGGCGAAGCCGAATCCATGGCCTTCGAAGCCGACTTCACCGGCCCGGTCGCCATCGTGATGGGCGCCGAGGGCAAGGGCATGCGTCGCTTGACCCGCGAGCATTGCGACAGCCTGATCAAGCTGCCGATGGCGGGTAGCGTCTCCAGCCTCAATGTCTCGGTTGCCGCGGGCATCTGCCTGTTCGAGGCCGTGCGTCAGCGCCGCGGCTGAGGCAATTGTCGGCAGGGGATAGTCAGGGGAGGGGCAGGGTAGAGGCAAGAGAGAGACGGCCAGCGGAACGGGGCCGGCTGTCTTTCACGGGCCGCTTGCCAAGCCCTTGACTCCTCTCTACAATACTGCGGTTCTGTGAAGTGCAGTCTGCAGTGAATGCGCGGCATGGGGGCACCTGTCCTCGCCCGCGCGCGTCTTTCGTGGCCTTCGGGTCTGAATGGCACAACCGTAGTAATCACTCCACTCCTTGCTTCCCGGCCCGAGACGCGCCGTGGGGGCTGTCAAACCGAAAGGAGCCAAGCCATGCGTCACTACGAGATCGTGTTCATGGTCCACCCGGACCAGAGCGAACAGGTTCCGGCCATGATCGAGCGTTACACCTCCATCGTGACCGAAGCCGGCGGTACTGTGCATCGTCTGGAAGATTGGGGTCGCCGTCACCTGGCCTACCCGATCAACAAGATCCACAAGGCCCACTACGTGCTGATGAACGTCGAAACTACCGGTGAGGTGGTCGAAGAACTCGAAACCATCTTCCGTTTCAACGACGCCGTCATCCGTAACCTGGTTGTGCGTTCAAAGGAAGCGGCCATCGAGCCGTCTCCGATGATGAAGCCGGCTGAAGAGAAGCGTCCGCGTCGCGAAGACAAGCGTGACGAATCCGAAGCTCAAGACGCTAACTGATACCGCACCCCCAGGAGGTCATTGCAATGGCACGTTTTTTCCGTCGTCGCAAGTTCTGCCGCTTCACCGCTGAAGGCGTGAAGCAGATCGACTACAAGGACATCGAAGTCCTGAAGTCTTACATCACCGAGACCGGCAAGATCGTCCCGAGCCGTATCACTGGCACCAAGGCACGCTACCAGCGTCAGCTGGCGACTGCCATCAAGCGTGCTCGCTACCTGGCTCTGCTGCCGTACAGCGACAGCCACCAGTAAGGCGACACCATGATGCTGGCACTGGCACGCTGGGCCATGCGCGGCCCCCTGCAATGCATCGCGATTGCATTGCTGACGGGAATCGTGCCCTGGTTCTTCTGGTTCAGTGCCGCCATCAGTGCGCTGGTCACGCTTCGGCGTGGCCTTGCGCCTGCCGCACCCGTAGTCATCGCCGCCGCCGTTCCGGCCGGTTGGTGGTGGGTACAAGGCGATCCGGTGCCTCTGGCAACCGTATTGCTGGTCACCCTGATGGCAACCCTGTTGCGCGCTCGCGTGCGATGGGGTGAGGCGCTGATAGGCGCCAGCCTGACGGCGGCACTGATGGTGCAGTCCGGGATATTCCTGCCACCAGGCGGAGCCGGTCCACTGCTTGAGAGCATTCGCAAGAATGCCCCTGAGCTTGACGCACGCTTGAACGACTTTGCCGCTCAAGGTGTGCCGACTGAACAGCTCGCAGGGCTGGTCATCGGTGGTATTACCGGGTTGGTGGTCCTGCTGGCCGCCACGGGCTGTCTGGCCCTGGCGCGCAGTTGGCAGTCCGGGCTCTACAATCCGGGTGGGTTTCGCAGCGAATTCCATGCCTTTCGGCTGAGTTTGCCCGAAATCCTGATACTGGCAGCCTGCGGGATCATTGGCGTACTGCTCAATGTACCTGCAGTGCTCCTGCTGATCTGGATACCGCTGCTGGTGGCGGGCATTGCCCTGGTACATGGTTACATCGGGTTAAAGGGGATGAGCGGGTTATGGCTCGTCGGCGTCTATTTCATGATGCTGACCACCTGGCCCACGATTCTGATTTTGCTGCTGTTGGCGCTTGTGGACGTCTTTGCGGATTTTCGCGCACGTCTCGCCGGCAGTCATCGATAAGAGGTTTACGAGATGCAAGTCATTCTGCTCGACAAGATTGGCAAGCTGGGCAACCTGGGTGACCAGGTTTCCGTCAAGGCTGGCTTCGGTCGCAACTACCTGCTGCCGTACGGCCTGGCAGTTCCGGCCACTGCTGAAAACCAGGCAGCTTTCGAAGCTCAGCGCGCTGAGCTGGAAGCACAGGTTGCAGAGCGCAAGACCGAAGCTGAAGCGCGTGCCGCTCAGCTGAACGAAATCGAACTGTCCCTGGTCGCCAAAGCTGGCGAAGAAGGCAAGCTGTTCGGTTCCATCGGTCCGCGTGATCTGGCCGAAGCTATCGCCCAGTCTGGCATCGACATCGCCAAGAGCGAAGTCCGCATGCCGGAAGGCCCGCTGCGCAACACTGGCGAATACGACATCGTGCTGCAGCTGCACGCTGAAGTGACTGCCACTGTCCGTGTGGTCGTGGTCGGCGAGTAATCGCTGATTTGCAGTGGCTGGCCGGTGATCCGGTGTAGCGACTGCTGCGGTACCCAAGCCGCCTTTGCATCCTCGATGCGAAGGCGGTTTTTTCATGGGCGCGATTTGTCATCGGCGTGGCATTTGCCTGGTCGCCGGCGAGGCGATGACGCACAAAATCCGGTAGAATGCCTGCCCCCGTCAGGAAGAGGCTTCGGCGTGGGCGCGGCGGTTGGCAGGCTTGCGTCAATGCGTGAAACTAGAAGCCCCCGCGGGCATGTCAGTCATCAGCAGGAGTCAGCCAGGCATGAGCGAGATTCAGGATCAGGATCGCGAGACGGCAGCGCTCAAGGTGCCGCCCAATTCGCTGGAGGCCGAGCAGTCGGTGCTTGGCGGCTTGATGCTGGACAACAGCGCCTGGGATACGGTCTCCGAGCGGCTGGTGGCCGACGACTTCTATCGCTATGAGCATCGTCTCATCTACAACGCAATGTCTCAGCTGGTCGGCGGCAGCCGCCCGCTGGATGTGGTGACGCTGTCCGAGCTGCTGGAAAGTCGTGACCAGCTCGAGTCGGTCGGCGGGTTGGCGACCCTCGCCGAGCTGGCGCGCAATACTCCCTCGGCCAGCAACATCAAGGCCTATGCCGACATCGTTCGCGAGCGCGCCACGCTGCGCAAGCTCATCCAGGCGGCCAACCAGATCGCCGAGAGCTCCTTCAGCCCGCAGGGCCGTGATGCCGATGAGCTGGTCAACGAGGCCGAGCGCCTGGTGTTCCAGATCAGCGAGTCGCGGCCCAAGAGCGGTGGCCCCAAGGGCATGAGTCAGCTGCTGACCGGCGCGGTGGACCGCATCGATGAGCTGTTCAATCTCAAGGGCCAGATGACGGGCCTGTCGACCGGCTTCCGTGATCTCGATGACATGACCTCCGGCCTGCAGCCTTCGGATCTGGTGATCATTGCCGGCCGTCCCTCGATGGGCAAGACCACCTTCGCCATGAACCTGGTCGAGCATGCCGTGGTCTCCGGCGACAAGCCGGTCGCCGTGTTCTCGATGGAGATGCCCGCCGAATCGCTGATGTTGCGCATGATCTCCTCGCTGGGCCGCATCGACCAGACCAAGGTGCGTACCGGCCAGCTGGAAGACGAGGACTGGCCGCGTCTGACCTCGGCGGTCAACCTGCTCAAGGACAAGCAGCTGTTCGTCGATGACACCGCGGCGCTGTCGCCCAACGAGATGCGCTCGCGCTGTCGACGCATGGCGCGTGAGCATGGCGGCATCGGCCTGATCATGATCGATTACCTTCAGCTGATGCAGGTGCCGGGGCTTTCCGAGAACCGTACCGCCGAGATCTCCGAGATCTCGCGCTCGCTGAAGGGCCTGGCCAAGGAATTCGCCTGCCCGGTCGTGGCGCTCTCGCAGCTGAACCGCTCGCTTGAGCAGCGCCCCAACAAGCGTCCGGTGATGTCGGATCTGCGTGAATCCGGCGCCATCGAGCAGGATGCCGATGTCATCGCCTTCGTCTACCGTGATGAGGTCTACAACAAGGACAATCCCGACAACAAGGGACTGGCTGAGCTGATCATCGGCAAGCAGCGTAACGGCCCCATCGGTACCGTTCACATGGCCTTCATCGGCAAGTACACCCGTTTCGAGGACCTGGCGCCCGACAGTTATGGCCAGGCCTTCGCTGAATAACGTGATGCGTACGCGCGTCAATCATGTACCCGGGCGGCGGCATCGCCGTTGCCTCGCAAGACCCGCACTGACGGGGAGGAGATAGCATGGCAGGTGGATTTGGGCGCGGACGCGCACGTACCCCCAAGCTGCAGGGCCGCGGCACGCTGGAGAGCCTGGAGCGTGAAGGACCCTTCAAGGAATGGCTGGGCATGCCGGACCTCTACCGCTTCACGCTGGTCGTGGAAGGTGAGAGCTACAGCTACCAGACCGAAGACAGTGAAGTGCCGGTGGTAGCCGGCGACATGGTCGTCTTCCGCTACAAGGAGACCAAGGCGGGCAAGTGGATCGACCGCAACTCCCTCGGCAAGGCCATCGACCCCAACTCGCTGTAAGCGTCACTCCGGCGCATGAGGATCACGCCATGCCGGCTGCCAGGTCGGCATGGCGTGATCCTGTTTTGATCGAGATAGTCGACACATCGACTTAGTCGATCTGGCGTCTGGCATCCCCTCTGCCGGATGAGGCGCCTCATGCGCCGCGTGGCACCTTTGTCATCCCTCTGTCATATCAGCATGTTCAGATTCTGACATGCTCCCAT
>NZ_CFDJES010000015.1:22022-23377 GCF_983723665.1 Cobetia sp.
CACCTTTGTCATCCCTCTGTCATATCAGCATGTTCAGATTCTGACATGCTCCCATCCCCGTCCCTGCAAGCCGCTCATGGCCAGCCTGTCGTCGAATCCCGTCATGCACTGGAGGCGTTGCTGCGTCTGCGCCAGGTGAGCATGCATTTCCAGCCCATCGTGTCGTCCAACGGCCGTGAGGTCTTCGCCTATGAGGCGCTGGCGCGTGGGAGTGCCGCAGGGCCACTGGCCTCACCGCTGACGATGTTCTCGGCGGCGCGCGAGCACGGCCGTCTGGTGGAGCTCGACAGCCTGTGTCGCGAGCGTGCGCTCGAGCAGTGGTCGACGCTGGGCCTGACGGAGCGGCTGTTCATCAACGTGTCTCCCGATGTGCTGCTGGATGGCGCCCACTCGCCCGGCCTGACGCGTCGCCTGCTGCGGCGCTTCGGCCTGCGTCCGCATCAGGTGGTGATCGAGCTGACCGAGCAGACGCCGGGGCTGGATTCGGCGCTGATGCGGGAAGCCGTCAGCCATTATCAATCGATGGGCTTCGCCATCGCGTTGGATGATCTCGGGGAGGGCTATGCCAGCCTCAAGCTGTGGTCGTCGGTGCAGCCGGATTTCGTCAAGATCGACCGTCACTTCATCAGTGGTATCCATGCCGACCCGCTCAAGCGGCGCTTCGTGCGCTCGATCATCGATATCGCCCACGGCAGTGGCAGTCAGGTGATCGCCGAGGGAATCGAGCATGAGGCGGAAATGGAGTGCGTGCGCCAGCTGGGGGCCGACTACCTGCAGGGCTGGTTGTTCGCGCCGGCCGAGGCCGACCCGCTTGGCCAACGCGCTGCGCTCGACCGGCATCTGCGCCATCTGAGTCGCAGGCTGCAGCAGCGCCCGCCGCCTGGCCGCAGCATCGGCAGTCTGGCGCGCGCCGTGACGCCGGTGCAGCAGGATGCCACCGTCAATGAGGTCGCCCAGCGTCTGCATGCCGAGCAGGAGGTGATGTCGCTGGCCGTGGTGGATGAGCAACAACGACCGGTGGGCCTGATCATCCGCCATCGCCTGCTGGGGCTGCTGAGTCAGCGCTTCGGGCCGGAACTGCATGCGCGTCGTATGATCCACGAGGTCATGCAGAGCAGTCCGCTGCGTGTCGAGGCGGATGAGACGCTGGAGCGCGTCTCGGCCAAGGTGACCGGCCGCGAAGGCAGCGATCGCGAGGAGGACTTCATCATCACGCGGGGCGGGCGCTATCAGGGACTGGGGCGCACCCTGGATCTGCTGCGCATCATCACGGAGCTGCAGGTGGCGAGCGCCGAGGAGGCCAACCCATTGACGCGCCTGCCGGGCAACGGGCCGATCGAGCGTCAGTTGCTCGA
>NZ_CFDJES010000015.1:23477-34876 GCF_983723665.1 Cobetia sp.
TGACTTTCTCGGCCATGTCGGCGGCGATGATTTCGTGATGACGCTGTGCATGACCGAATCTCACCGGGCACTGCGCCTGACAGCGCTCGAGCAACGCCTGGCCGGCCTGCAGTCGGCATTCCAGCATGCGGTCGCCAGCCTGTATCCGGCCGATGTGCTGGCAGCGGGAGGCTTTCAGGGCCACGACCGCTTCGGCACCACGCGCTTCTTCCCGCTGACGCGACTGTCACTGGTAGCGCTGCATGGCCTTGCCGGGGGCGAGACGACCCGGATCGCCGCGCGCTGGAGCGAGCTCAAGAGCGAGGCCAAGTCGCGGGACTCCGGGCGTGTCATCGAGGCGTGTGCCTCACCAGTGCAGTGATCTCCGCCTGCGAGTCACTCAATCGTCATCCGCCTGCCCCATGACTGTCATCGCTGGCCATCAGTCTGGCGTGAAGCCTTGAAGTTCATCCTGAAGTGTCGGGCTGCTGGGAGTCTGAGTCGCCCAGCCCCTGTTTTCACGGGCTATCCTTGTACCACATCGTCGTCTTACGGCCTTACCATGCGCAGTCCCCTGGATGCGCAGGAGTCTTTACATGTCCAGAACCGCCAGCATCTTCACGCCGTCCGCCATCTTTACCAGCAATCTGCAGTCACTGATGGCCGAATACCCTGCACTGGAGGCGCGCGTGATCAGTCATGCCGCCAGTCGTTTCTATCAGGTCCAGCTGGTGCTGGAAGCCGCCGGCGAGGAAGAGGAGGAGCGCAGTGAGCTGCTGATGAAGCGCGGCAAGCCGATGCTGTTCCGCTCGCTGGAGGATGTCTACAGCGAGCTCAAGCGGGGCGGGATGTCACGGGCGTGGCTGGTCTCGCAGGTCGCCAATGACGAGATGATCGGCCGCCCGCCGCAGTACCACCAGCCCTTGAGCTCGCGTATCCCGTTGAGCTTCTGAGTCCGCACCTTCTTGCTCAGGTGTGCTTTTGAGGCACCCAGCGGCCAATGCGCTCGCGATGGCGGGCGAAGAAGCGGTAACTCAAGTCCATCAGCGGGCGCAGGCCCGGCAGCAACGACAGGTGCACCAGGCGCCGATAGCCGAGTACCGCATAGAGTGCTCGGCTGGCATCCATGCCGACATACCACTCCCCGCGTGCGTCCTGCACATGCAGGCGTCCCATCATGGTCTCGAAGCTCAAGCCCAGCGCCTGAGATGAGAAATCTGATGCACGAATATCCACCGTTCTGACCCGCTCCCGCCCGGGATGCCTGGCCAGCCAGGCGACCTCGCGCTGGCACAGGGGGCACTTGCCATCGTGGTAGAGCGTGACCGGTGCGCTGGCTTGCCAGATGCGACTCATGAGGATTCCTTGTCGGTCGTGAGACTGGAGGGTGCGGCGTAGTAACCGGCGCGATGGGCATCACTGCCATAGTCCGCGGCGCTGTCGAGGCGAGCCAGGAAGGCGTCGGCCTGTTGCAGCAGGGCTTCGCGCTTGTCGTCCTTCATGCGTCGCCAGCTGCCGTAGACCAGTGACATGCGCGGATTGCGTGACAACGCCTCGCGATGACGCTCGATGAAGTGCCAGTAGAGGCTGTTGAACGGGCAGGCATGCGGGCCGGTGACCTTCTTCGGCGAGTACTGACACCTGTCGCAGTGGTTGGACATGCGATCGATGTACTTGCCCGAGGCACAGTAAGGCTTGGAGCCCATCAGGCCGCCATCGGCATGCAGCACCATGCCCAGCGTATTGGGCAGCTCGACCCATTCACAGGCGTCCACATAGACCGCCAGATACCAGTCGCATAATGCCTCGGGCTTCACGCCGCACAGCAGCGCGAAGTTGCCCGTGACCATCAGGCGGCGAATATGGTGGGCGTAGGCATGCTCGCGGGTGCTGGCGATGGCCTGATCCAGACAGCGCATGCCGCTGTCCCCCGTCCAGAAGAATTCCGGCAGGTTGCGGCTGGCTTCCAGCCGGTTCTCGCGCTTGTAGCCGGGCATGCGCGTCCAGTAGATGCCGCGCACATATTCGCGCCAGCCGAGTATCTGACGAATGAACCCCTCCGCCGAGTTGATCGGCACCTCGCCGCGCCGCCAGGCGGCGTCCACGGCGCTGCAGACCTCCTGCGGGCTCAAGAGCCCGATATTGAGCGCGGCAGACAGGCGTGAATGGAACAGGAAGGGATCGCTGTCCTCGATGGCATCCTGATAGCGGCCGAAGTCCGCCAGGCAGTGATCGAGAAAATGCGTGAGGTCACAGCGGGCCTGTGCGCGCGTGACGGCCCAGTTGAAGTTCTCGAGGCTGCCGAAGTGGCGTTCCTTGTCACTGGCCTGCTCCCCGAAGCGCGCCGCGACCAGCGCCAGCACCTCGCGGGTGGTCGCATCCTCGTGATGGGCATGCACCGGCGGCGGCGGGGCGTGGAAGCCGTCTGGAATCGGTTCGCGGTTGTCGTGGTCGTGGTTGAACTTGCCGCCGGCGGGTTCGCTGCCTTCCATCAGCAGGTCGGTGTCACGGCGTTGCTCGCGATAGAAGTACTCCATGCGCAGTTGCTTGCGGCCCTCGGCCCAGCCGGCGAAGGCTGCCGGCGTGGTGAAGAAGCGTGTGTCCTCGAGGACTTCCCAGCGCACGCTGCCGGCCTCGCGCCGCGCCAGGAAGTCGTCCAGCAGCCGCCACTCGCCGGGGCGGGTCACCAGCACGCCATCACACTGATACAGGGCAGCCAGACGCTCTGCTTCGCTGGACAGACGCTGGAGGTTGTCCGGATCCTCCAGTCGGCTTTCATGTACCTGCCAGCCACACTCCCTGAGTTCCTGGGCGTGATGGCGCATCGCGGCCAGCATCATCGCGATCTTGTGCGGGTGGTGCGGCACGTAGCGGCCTTCCTCCTCGACCTCGCAGAAGGCGATCACGCTGTCGGCGGGCGCCTGCTTGAGGCTTGCCAGCTCATGGCTGAGCTGGTCGCCGAGGATCAGCACCAGTGGCCGCGCGAAGTCGTGACGAGTGGCAAGTTGCAGAGTGGAGGGTTCGGGCACGATGACTCCGGGAGGGTTGTGACAATAATTGTCTTAAAGCTATACAAATCGTGATGATAGTATAACTTCATCCCTCACGCACAGGGCGAGCTGGTAATATGGCTGCGCTGTCGGTGAAGGTGGCTGCGCTGCGGTGAAAGTGGCTGCGCTGCCGCTTTACCTCTCTTCTTGCCCCTAGTCAGGAGTCCATCATCCATGAGTACCCCGCGTTTTGGCGTCATGCTGGTCAATCTCGGCACCCCCGATGCCCCGACCCCCAAGGCGGTGCGCCGTTACCTCGCGGAGTTTCTTGGTGATGTGCGCGTGATCGACCTGCCGCGTCTGCTCTGGCTGCCGATTCTGCATGGCCTGGTGTTGACGACGCGTCCCAAGAAGGTGGCCGAGGCCTACGCCTCGGTGTGGACGGAAGACGGCTCGCCGCTGATGGCGATCGGCAAGCGTCAGCGCGCCGCGCTGGAAGCACGCCTGGCCGAGTCACTGGGCGAGGACATTCCCGTCGAACTGGCGATGACCTACGGCAAGCCGACCATGGAAGAGGTGGGGCGCAAGCTCGCCAGCCGCGGTGCCGACCGCATGCTGATCCTGCCGCTCTATCCGCAGTTCTCGCGCACGACCACTGCCGCGGTCTTCGATCGCCTGGCGCGTGCGCTCAAGCCGTGCCCGCATCTGCCGGAGCTGCGTTTCGTGCGCGACTATCACGACCACCCGGATTACATCGCGGCGCTGGCCACCAGCGTGCGTGAGCACTGGGAGAAGGAAGGTCGGCGCGGCAAGCGCCTGCTGATGAGCTATCACGGCATTCCCAAGCGCTATGCCACCGCAGGCGACCCCTACCCGACGCAATGCGAGCGCACCAGCCAGTTGCTGGCCGAGGCACTGGGGCTTGGCGACGATGAGTGGGCGATGACCTATCAGTCACGCTTCGGCAAGGCCGAATGGCTCAAGCCGTACACCGATGAAACGCTGAAGGCGTGGGGCGGTGAAGGGCTGGAAAGCGTCGATGTCATCTCGCCGGCCTTCGCGGCTGACTGTCTCGAGACGCTGGAAGAGCTGGAGGAAGAGAACCGCGGCTACTTCACCGAATCCGGTGGTGGCGACTTCCGCTACATCCCGGCGCTCAATGACCGCAGTGACCATATCGATCTGCTCGAGGCGCTGTGTCGCCAGCATACTCAGGGCTGGTAACGAGCAGGCCCGTCATACTGCCATTGCCCGAGAAATGAAAACGCCCCACCAGTCATCACTGGTGGGGCGTTTTCATGTTGCTGGCCTGCTGTTCGTGAATCCGCTCCTGCGAATCAGCGCTCGTGGCTCAGAGCCAGGATGGTGAGAGCCTGCCTGGCGAGAGCCGAGAGCCGAGTGACGATCACGGCAGTCGGGATTCGCTGGCCTCGGCGTTGACCTCGTCCGGCTCCTCGGCGACTTCGAGTCGCTCCGGCACGTTGCGAGTGCGGCTGTCCGCCACCAGCTTCTGGTGCAGCGCCGCCTTGGACAGCAGGTGAGCGGTCACGGGGGCGGTGATGAACAGGAAGATGGACACCAGCATTTCCTGAAAGCTGAAGTGGCCGGTGGTGGCGCGGAAATAGATCATCGACGCCATCAGCACGCAGCCGACCCCCAGCGTGGTGGTCTTGCTGGGGCCGTGCAGGCGCATGTAGAAGTCCTTGAGGTGCGTCAGTCCCAGAGAGCCGATGAAGGCAAACAGGCCGCCGGCAACCAGGAAGAAGGCGATCACGCCTTCGAGGACAGGATAGAACCAGGTGGGCATGGGGAGTCTCCGCTCAGGTCATTCGATGATGTCGCCGCGCAGCAGGTACTTGCAGACTGCCACGGTGCTGACGAAACCGAGCATGGCGATCAACAGCGCCGCCTCGAAGTAGGACTTGCTGTTGAGCTGGATGCCGAACAGCACGATCAGGGCGATGGAGTTCACGTACATGGTGTCCACCGCCAGAATGCGGTCCGGCAGGTCCGGCCCGATGGCGAGCCGGAAGACGTTGAGCACCAGCGAGGCGGCGAACAGCGCGATGCTGATCCACAGGGCGATGTCTAGCATTCGAAGATCTCCTTGAGCGGACGCTCGTAGCGCTGGCGGATCTCGTCGATCAACTCCTGCTCATCCTCGACATCCAGCGCGTGGATGATCAGATGGCGGCCATCCAGCGTCAGATAGGCCGAGACCGTGCCCGGCGTCAGCGTGATGGTGCTCGACAGCAGGGTGATCGGGAACTTCTCCTCAAGCTCCAGCGGATAGCGCACGAAGGCCGGACGGAACTTGGCGCGCGGATTGAGGATCAGGTAGGACACCTGCAGGTTGGCGATGATGATGTCCATGATCACGCGCAGGAAGTAACTGATCAGTCGCCAGGGCTTCTGGAGGTCGGGCTGCGGCTCCCAGAAGCGGTAGGTCAGGATGGGAATCGCGATGGCCAGTACTGCCCCGAGCAGGATCTGACCGGGCGCGACGCTGTTCTGCAGCATCAGCCAGACGATCAGCAGCAGCACCGACAGCATCGGCGTGGGCAAGAGACGGGAACGAGGCTTGATCATGAGACATCTCCCTTCAGCGGCGGCGCGGTTTCGGGTGCCGCGTCCTTGCCGAGCAAGGATTCAAGATAGGGGGCCGGGTTGGACAGCTGCTCGGCGGTGGCCTTGGTCCAGTTCGCCAGCGGCCCCGCGAAGATGACCAGCATCAGCGCGGCCGAGATCAGCCCGCCAGTGGCGATGCCACGCGCCGCGCCGATGCGCTCGCCGCTGGGCTCGGCCTTGCTGGTGCGCCAGAACACGCTGGAACCGGCGCGCGAGCAGGCGACCAGCGAGCACAGACCGGCCAGCAGCAGCAGCGGCCACAGCCAGATCTGCTGCTCCGGCGTCGCCGAGGCGAGAATCAGCGCCTTGCCGATGGCGCCCGAGAACGGTGGCAGCCCGGCGGCAGCGGCGGTGCCGATCAGGAAGAGGCCGCCCAGCAGGCCTGCCTGCAGCAGCGGGCGCGAGCGCACGATGCGTGCCCCGGCCTTGCCGCGCTGACCGGCGACCACGTCGACCAGCAGGAAGAGGCCGCCGGTGACCAGCGTCGAGTGGATCAGGTAGAACAGCAGCGCGCTGTCTGCCTCGATCGTGTTCATGCCCAGCGCCGTCAGCAGCGTGCCCACCGATACCATCACCAGATAGGCCACCAGGGTGCGCAGATCACGCGCCGAGAGCACACCCAGCATCGCCACCACCAGGGTGGCGAGCCCCGCCCACCACAGCCAGTCACGACCGAGGTCCGCCAGTGCGCCAGCGTTGTCGGTGAAGATCAGCGAGTAGACGCGCAGGATGGAATAGATGCCGACCTTGGTCATGATCGCGAACAGCGCCGCCACCGGTGCCGAGGCCGCGGCATAGGCGCGTGGCAGCCAGAAGTACAGCGGCAGCATCGCCGCCTTGAGGCCGAACACCACCAGCAACAGCAGGCCGCCGGCTTCCATCAGGCCGGCACGGCCCGGGTCCAGCGTGGTGACGATGACCGCCATGTCGGCCATGTTCAAGGTGCCGGTCACGCCGTACAGGATACCCAGCGCGATCAGGAAGAACGCCGAGCCCATCAGGTTCAGCACCACATAGTGCAGCGCCGACAGCGTGCGTGCCTTGCTGCCGCCATGCAGCAGCAGGGCGTAGGAGGCGATCAACAGCACCTCGAAGAACACGAACAGGTTGAACAGGTCGCCGGTCAGGAAGGCGCCGTTGATGCCCATCAGCTGCAGCAGGAACAGACCATGGAAGTTGGAGCCGGTCTCATCGATGCCCGCCGTGGCGTACAGACAGGCCAGCAGTCCCAGCAGCGAGCTGAGCAGCACCATGGTCGCCGACAGGCGATCCAGCACCAGCACGATCCCGAACGGCGGCTGCCAGTCGCCCAGCGCGTAGTAGCGGATGGTGCCATCACCGGCCTGCACCACCAGCGCGATGGCGATGGCCACCATCAATGCCTGGGCCACCAGGCTGACCGTGCGGCGCAGGGTCGGTGAGGTGGCACGACTCAGCAGCAGGCCCGCCCCCACCAGCAGCGGCAGGACAATCGGAAGGACAATCAGGTGTTGCAGCATCACTTGGTGTCCTCTTTCTCTTTCGAATCATCCAGGCGATTGCCGTTGACGTGGTCACTGCCCAGGTCGCCGCGCGCGCGCATCGCCAGGATGACCACGAAGGCCGTCATGGCGAAGCCGATCACGATGGCGGTCAGCACCAGTGCCTGGGGCAGCGGGTCAGCTGCTGGTGAGCCGGCACCGACCACGGCTGGATTGCCGTGCATCGCAAGGCCACCCATGGAGAACAGGAACAGGTTGACGGCGTAGGACAGCAGCGTCAGGCCGACCACGACGGGGAAGGTGCGGCCGCGCAGGGTGAGGTAGACACCGCAGGCGGCCAGCAGGCCGGTGGTAGTGGCGTAGAGGGCTTCCATCACATCTTCTCCTTGGTCGGGCGATGCGGAGTCGTCAGCTTGCCCAGATTGGCGAGAATCATCAGGGTCGCGCCGACCACGGTCAGGTAGACGCCGAGGTCGAACAGCAGCGCGGTGGCCAGCTCGATTTCCCCGATGACGGGCAGGGTGAAGTGGCCGAAGGAGGATGTCAGGAACGGATAGCCGAACACCCAGCTGCCGGCGCCGGTCAGGCCGGCGATCAACACCCCGGCCGCCGCGACGGGCTGATAGGGGAAGCGCAGCCAGCGCTGCGTCCAGTCCACGCCACGCGCGATGTAGAGCAGGATGATGGCCACTGCCGTCACCAGACCGGCGATGAAGCCGCCGCCCGGCGCATTGTGGCCACGCAGGAAGATGTAGACCGAGACCAGCAGAGCCAGTGGCAGCAGCGTCTGGGAGACGGTGGCCAGGATCATCGGATGGCGATCCGGCGACCAGCCACGTCCATCCAGATCACTGGACGGCATGAACAGGCGCAGACGGTTGAGCAGCTTGAAGATCGCCAGACCCGCGATGCCCAGTACGGTGATCTCACCCAGCGTATCGAAGCCACGGAAGTCGACCAGAATCACGTTGACCACGTTATGGCCACCGCCACCGGAGACCGCATTGGCCATGAAGAAGTCGGAGATCGACTCCACCGGGCGGGTCAGGATGGCGAAGTTGAGGCTCGCCACCACCACACCGAAGGCACTGGCCAGCAGCACGTCGCGCATGATGCGGCGTGCACTGGATTCCTTGGGCGTGCGCTGGGGCAGGAAGAACAGCGCCAGCATCAGCAGGATCATCGTCACCACCTCGACCGCCAGCTGGGTCAGTGCCAGGTCCGGTGCGGCGAAGCGCGCGAAGGCCAGCGAGGTCATCAGGCCGACCACGGACAGCATCAGCAGCGAGATCAGACGCTTGCGGTGGGTGATCGCGGTGCCGAGGCCGGCCAGGCCGGTGATCACGGCGCCGGTCAGCAGCATGCCATCGAAGGGCTGTTGCTCAAGCTCCCCACCCAGTTGCGGCACGGCCAGCAGGCCGATGCCGACGAACAGCAGCGCGGTCAGCAGCAGCCACAGCATGTAGCGCTGCAGCGAGCCATTCTCGAAGCTGTCCATGCTGCGCTCGGAAAGCTTGACGAGACGCTGCACGTTGGCCTCGAACACCAGCAGGGCATTGCGCGCGCGGAACTGACGCTGGAAGGAATAGAGATGATGGCGCAGGGCATAGACGGCGACGCCGCCCGCCAGCGCGATACCGCTCATCAGCAGCGGCAGATTGAAGCCGTGCCAGATGGCGAGGCTGAAGTCCGGTACCGGTCCGGCCAGCACGCTGGCGGAGGCACTGACCAGCAGGTCCTTGATCACCAGCGACGGCAGGATACCGACCAGCAGACAGATCAGCACCAGCACCTCGATGGGCAGCTTCATGTAGCGCGGCGGCTCATGCGGGGTCTTGGGCAGATCCTTCGGCTCGCCATTGAAGAAGACGTCGTGGATGAAGCGCAGCGAGTAGGCCACCGACAGGATGCCACCGAGGGTCGCCAGTGCCGGAATCAGCCACGACAGGCCGCCCAGCAGCTGGGCATCGAGGCTCTCGGCGAAGAACATCTCCTTGGACAGGAAGCCGTTGAGCAGCGGCACACCGGCCATCGAGGCCGAGGCGACCATCGCCAGCACCGTGGTATGCGGCATGTAGCGATACAGGCCGTTGAGCTTGCGGATGTCACGCGTGCCGCACTCGTGATCGACGATGCCGGCGGCCATGAACAGCGAGGCCTTGAAGGTGGCGTGGTTGATGATGTGCAGCAGACCCGCGACGGCGGCCATCTGGCTGTTGAAGCCGAACAGCAGCGTGATCAGGCCCAGGTGACTGATGGTCGAGAAGGCCAGCACGCCCTTGAGGTCCTGCTTCATCAGCGCGAACCAGGCGCCATACAGCAGGGTGGCCAGACCGGTCAGGCTGACGATGTAGAACCACAGGTCTGTCCCCGCGAGCACCGGGTGCATGCGCGCCAGCAGGAAGACACCGGCCTTGACCATGGTGGCGGAGTGCAGGAAGGCGGACACCGGCGTCGGTGCCGACATCGCATGGGGCAGCCAGAACTGGAACGGGAACTGGGCCGACTTGGTGAAGGCGCCCAGCAGTACCAGCACCAGCGCGACCGGATAGAGCTCGTGGGAGCGGATCTGGTCCGCCGCGGCCAGCACGTCATCGAACTGGTAGCTGCCGACGATATGCCCGATGACCAGGATGCCGGCCAGCAGTGCCAGACCCCCGGCGCCGGTGACGGTCAGGGCCATGCGGGCGCCCTTGCGCGCCTCGCTCAGCTGGTACCAGTAACCGATCAGCAGGAAGGAGCTCAGGCTGGTCAGCTCCCAGAACACCCACATCAGCAGCAGGTTGTCTGCCATCACGATGCCGAGCATCGCGGTCATGAACAGCATCAGGAAGCTGTAGAGGCGTGCCAGCGAATCCTCGCCCGACAGGTAATAGCGGGAATAGAGGATGATCAGCAGGCCAATGCCGAGAATCAGCAGCACGAACAGCCCCGACAGACCATCGAAGCGCAGCGACAGGTTGAGTCCCAGCTCCGCGATCCAGGGCAGATGGAACTGGGGCACCATGCCCGAGAAGACGTCTCCGAGGTGGAAGACGGCGATACCGAGTGCTAGGGCAGGTGCCACCGCGGTCAGCCAGGCAAGGCGTGCACGGGGCAGGTTTCTGGCCATCAAGGGCACCAGGGCACCGAGTAACGGCAATAGCACGATCAACAGCAGGGTCATGGAAGACTCGCTCCAGTCGTTGTTGTAGTACGTAGTCCGTCATTCGTGGGCAGCGCAGACACAGGCTCAGGGCCGGACTGCCAGCTTCGAGATCGGGAGGCGGAGTTTCGGCCACTGGGTGCCGACAGAATAGGCGAGCGCACTGCAGGTTGCCGCGATGAAGTGCCGGACACACGAGACTCTGTCAGGAAGACGTTCTCATGGGGCCATGCGAGACACGACATGCGTCACGCGGCAGCAAGGGTTGGCAGTGGCTGGCTCAGGCGGCACGGAGGATCTGGCGCGGGTTCAGCGCGTCAATCGCTCCGGGCATGACGTTACCGTCGCAAGGGGCGGATCCGTCAGGAAGGGGAGTCGCACGGCACGGGGTGCCAGCATCCAGGATGGGATGAGGTCCGCAGCGCGTCCCCGGCTGCCCGCAACGGGCAGACGGCGAATATGCCGGGTTGGTGCGGTCATGTCATGTCTTGCGAGCATGGCCGTATTCCTCCTGAAGCCCCTGGATGACAAGTGTGTGTTCGAGTGGAGACACTTGCGCGATCTTGTTGAAAACATTGATGGAACGTGACCTAACCTCTCGAATGTATCACGCACTTGCACCCCTCGCCAGCGCATGCCCGACCCGCCGGAACGCGACATGTACCGTGTGAAGTGTTGTACAAGATGTCAATTTTCTTGTACAAATATTGCACGCCATACGTTCCACGGAGTCATCATGCACGAGGTCGCCAGCATGAATTCGGGCAACGCACCGGAAACCTCTCTGGTGTGGTTGCGTCACGACCTGCGGCTGGAAGACAACCCGCTGTTCGCGCTGCCCCTGTCACGTCGCCCGCATCAGATGCTGGTGATGTATGTCTTCGACCGTCGCTGGCTGACGCCGAGCGACGGCTTGCCACGCCTGGGGCCCGCGCGTCTGCGCCTGCTGTGGCAGAGCCTGATGAATCTGCGAGGCATGCTGCTGCGCCGTGGCAGTGACCTGCTGGTGCGCGTCGGGGACCCCGTCGAGGAAGTGCTGACGCAGGTCGCCCAGCATGATGTCCAGTGCCTGGAAGTCAGCCTCGCCGCCGCGCCGGAAGACAGCCGCGCCCTGCGGCAGCTCTCACGGCGCCTGCCGGCCTCGACCCGGCTCCACTGTCATCCCGCTGACCAGAT
>NZ_CFDJES010000016.1:0-3963 GCF_983723665.1 Cobetia sp.
CCCTTGGGCGCGTAGATGCCCGGCGCGTTACGCCAGTAGCCCTTGTAGTCCATGCCGAAGCCGAACAGGAAGCGGTCTTCGACGTCGAGACCACAGAAATCGGCCTTGAAGCCCGGGTAGGCCTTGCGGTCATGCTTCTTGTCGACCAGCACACAGCTGGACACGCTGCGCGCACCGGCTTCACGGCAGTACTCGAGGATCGCGGCCAGGGTGCCACCCTCATCGAGGATGTCATCGACGATCACCACGTCGCGACCGGCCATCGGCAGCTCCGGGTTGACGCGCCAGAACAGCTCGCCGCCGCGCATCGCGCCACGGTAGCGAGTGGCGTGCAGATAATCGACTTCCAGCGGAAAGTCGAGGCGGGTCAGCAGCTGGCCGGCGGTGATCAGGCCGCCGTTCATCACGCAATAGAAGATCGGCATGCGATCGCCGAGGCGTTCCGTCAGCTCAACGGCCATGCGGTCGAGTGCCACTTCAAGGTCAGCTTGCGGGATCAGGCAATCGGCATTGTCCATCACCTCACGCATTTCGTCATGCAGGGCGGTGAGGGTCTCAGGCGTCGGAGTCAGCATCGGGAGTTTCCTGGGTGTCACTGGCCTCATCTCCACGCCGGACGGGCGCAGAGGAGGATGTAGCAGCGGCGGTTGAATCAGAACGGCGGCGGGACCCGCGCGTCTGCGTGTCTGATGACGCCGCGGCATTCTCAGCCTCGGCGTCGTGTTCATGGTGGCGTCCTTCGAAGGACAGTACATCGGCAAAATGCAGACGCTGGCCCGGCAGCGCCACCTGGGCATCATGCTCACGGATGATGTCGTGCACCTTGAGCAGGACATCCTGCTTGATCGCGTGGTACTTCACCCAGTCGGTGGTGCGCGTGAAGACATAGACGAAGAAGTTCAGCGAATGCTCACCATAGGTGGTGAAGTTCACGATCTGGGTGCGCGTCTGGTCGATCTCGTCATGGCCTTCCAGCATCTCGCGTACCGCGGCAACGATGGGGCCGACCTGGGCGGCATCCTCATAGCGCAGCCCCACGGTCTCGAAGATGCGGCGATTGTACATGCGCGACGGATTCTCCACCGAGATGCTGGTGAAGATGGCGTTCGGCACGTAGAGGGGCCGCATGTCGAAGGTGCGGATGCGCGTCAGGCGCCAACCGATATCCTCGACGGTGCCCTCGATCTCGCGGTCCGGTGAGCGGATCCAGTCGCCGACCTTGAAGGGCCGGTCGAGATGGATCATCAGGGCGCCGAAGAAGTTGGCCAGCAGATCCCGCGCCGCAAAGCCGACCGCGATACCGCCGACACCCCCGAAGGCCAGCACCCCGGACAGCGAGACGCCGAGATTCTGCAGGATGGCCAGCCCCACCAGCACGACCACGACCGCCCGCAGCAGCTTGCTGATCGCCGAGGCCGTGGTGGCATCCATCGCGTTGACGTTGGTGCCGGGCGGCGGCATGGTGCGCAGCGCCTCGAAGCGCTTGACCATGCGGATCAACGCCCAGGCCAGCGCCAGCAGGGTCACGATCTGGCGCGCCGTGCCCAGGTACTTCTCGGCCCCGCCGAGGCTGAACTGGCCGGCGATGATGCCGAGCGCCAGCAACACCCCCATGCTGTAGAGCCAGAATGACAAGGGATGACGCAGGCCATGCACCAGGGCGTCATCCCACAGGTTGCGGCTCTTCTCGGCATGCGCCGCCAGGCGGGTGAGCACCACTCGCTCGATGAGGTGCAGCAACAGCACCGCCAGCAGCAGCAGAGCGAGATTGATGCCCCACAGCGGCAGACCAAAGGTCTGCTCGACCCATTGGCGCAGCGGCTCGACCCATTGATTGATCATCTCTTCGGCAGGCGCTGCCAGCTTGTCGGCAGCAGCCTCGGTGGCGGATTGCTCAGCCATGGGAATTCCTTGCCAGTCTTCGACTCGAAAAAGGCACCGCGTGCCTGATTATTGCGCGCTACCGGACTCAGAGGCCGACCGTGCGTCAGACGCGTCAGCGGCGCCTAGCGTGCCCGAGGGCATGGCAGCCTGCTGTGATGCCTGACTGGCCGCCATCGATTCGAGCCGCGCGTGGGTGCGCCGCCAGCGTGCCAGCCCCACCAGACCATCCAGCGTCGGGCGAGCTCGCGCATAGCGCAGACGCGCCTGGCGCTTGCCACGGTGGCGCTGCTCATCGTCATCGAGGCTGTCGAGCACTTCGCGCGCGGCGGCCGGGTCATTGCAGACCAGCGCCATGTCGCAGCCGGCGTCCAGCGCCAGGCGTGCACGCTCTGCCGGGCCACCTTCCGCGACGGCCGCCGCCATGCCGAGATCATCGGAGAAGATGGCGCCCTTGAAGCCGAACTCTTCGCGCAGCAGGCCCAACCAGCTGGGCGAGAAGCCCGCGGGACGTGCATCGAAATCCGGATAGATCACATGCGCCGGCATCACGCCGCCCAGACGCTCGGCGAGAGCCGCGAAGGGCTTGAGGTCATGCTCGCGCAGCTCGCGGAACGGCCGCGGGTCGACCACGCGCTCCAGATGGGTATCTGCCGAGATGCCACCATGCCCCGGGTAGTGCTTGCCGACGGCGGACATGCCCGCCTCCTGCAGCCCGTCGATGAAGGCGCCGCCCACCGCGATGACGTCTTCCGGCGTGGCGCCGAAGCTGCGATCGCCAATGATGGTCGAGCCCGCCACATCGATATCCAGTACCGGCGCAAAGGTGATATCACAGCCGATGGCTGCCATTTCCATGCCCAGCAGCCAGCCGGCATCGCGTGCCAGACCCAGGCCTGCGGCCTGGGCGTCTTCGCCGCAGCCATCACAGTCACGCCCGAGACAGCACTGCGCCAGGCTGCGCATCGATGGCAGGCGTGTCACGCCCTCGCGCAGACGCTGGACGCGCCCGCCTTCCTGATCGATGGCGATCAGCAGGTGGGGATTGACGCTGCGAATCTCGCGGCTCAGTTCCAACACCTGCTCGGGAGAAGCGCAGTTGCGCGCAAACAGGATGACGCCCCCGACGGCAGGGCGTGCCAGCAGTTCACGTTCGTCGCGGGCGAGGGTCAGCCCCGCAACATCGACCATTACGGAGCCCAGTGGCTGTGTCATGTCATCCTTCCTGTCCATGGCCTGCGGCAGTGATGTCCCGTGAAGAGAGGAGCCACGACCGCCAGGACTTCATGTCTTTTACGGGGCTCGGCAGCCTGGAAGAAACGTGATGAATCAGGCTGCCAGCGCGAGGAAAGGCGCAATTCTAGCCGACTGAACCCCTATCGAACAGTCGCGGCCAGCTGCGCCCCGGCAAGGGGCTGTCACGCAGATTCCGGTGACAGCTCATGGAGGGTATCAGACTCGGGCACCAGCGCCTTCAGGCATGCAGCAGTACCGGGGTGCCGGGCACAGCCTCGGCAAAGAGTCGCAGCAGGTCGTCATCACGCAAGCGAATGCAGCCGTGGGACGCCGCTACCCCCATGGGCTCCGTGCTGGGCGTGCCATGAAAATAGATGTAGCGGCGCAGACTATCGACCCGCTCGCTGCGGGCATTGCGACCACGATTGACGCCGGGCTCGCGGCCGCTGAGCCACAGAATGCGCGTCAGGATCCAGTCACGCTCAGGATGCTCCGCGGCAAGCTCGGGCGTGAACACCTCGCCCGTGAAGCGCCGTCCGCGATAGACGGCGCCACGCGGATTGCCCGCCCCGATGGCGGCTCGAATCACATGCCAGCCGGTTGGCGTGCAACCGCTGCCGTCGAGCTCGCCAATACCGTTGAGGCCGCTGGAGATCGCGCAGGCGTGCACCAGCGCCTCAGGGTCAGCCGCGGGGGGCGGCGCATCACGACTGCCACTCGGCGCGTCATTGCGTATCTCAAGGCTTTGGCGCGAGAGGTCCACCGCTACCCAGCAGGCCATCAGCTGGCCGCCTGGGTGACCGCCTCACCATCTCCGAGCGAGGCCGGCAACGGCGCTGCCATCGC